>NZ_NDIM01000367.1:0-13540 GCF_002241375.1 Vibrio sp. V19_P1S1T109
TATTGACATAGTACATAATAATCTCGATGTGAATGGTGGGAAATATGGATATTGCTCATAAATTAAAGATAAAGCATAAAGTAGGAATTCTATCTATTATTGCCATTGTCGGGTTTGCCGTATTTTTATTTCAACAATACCAAGTTCAAACCCAGACTCAACTCAGTATTGAGCAGATACGCGATGAATATTTCCCCGCATTAAGCTCAGTAACTAATGCTCGCAATACTATAAAAAATCTAGACCAAGCACTGCAAACTGCGGTTAGCACTGGTGATGATGAACTGATGGATAGCGCTAAAAACTACTTAAACTCAATCAATGAGGAGCTCAATAATTTAAAAAGGGTGTCACCTCAACATGCGGCTCTCGTTGAGAACCTAAAGAGATTACTCAATAGCTATCAAGAAATTGCGTTTGATATTGCAGCCTCACTTATTGATGGCAGCACAAATTTTGCGACTTTACCTGCCAGAGCAAAACAGTCGAACGAATTTTTAGAGCAATTAAATAGTGAATTAAAAGCGTTAGTTGAAGCCAGTAATGTCGATTTCAATCAAACCGTAGAGGAGACGATTTCATCGGCTCAACGTTCCATTCACGTCGGCATAGGTTTAGGGGCGGTAACTATTCTCGTCTTAATTATCGTGGCATTGGTCGTAATAAAAAGCGTAGTTAGCTCAATTGAACAAGTCACCGGATCGCTAAGAGAAATAGCCGAAGGGGAAGGTGACCTCACGGTTCGTATTAATTATAATGGCCGTGATGAAGTAGCCGATTTAGTATATTGGTTTAACCAATTCATTTCTAAAATACATAAAAGTTTAAATTCAACTCGTGAAACCATTGCCACTTTAGAAAGTGTTTCATCACGGCTTTCTAGTACCAGTTCCAACACGTCACAACAAGTTCGCTCTCAAGAAAACATCATGCAATCTGTCTCTTCTGCGGTGAACTCTCTTTCCGATAGCGTGACCTCTATTGCTGAAAATGCAGCATTTGCTTCTTCAGAAGCCACTTCAGCAAATGATACGGCGCAAACTGGCAGCGCAGTTGTAGAAAGCACGATTGTCTCGATTGAACACTTAGCCAAAGACGTCAACCAAGCCGCTCAAGTGGTAAATGAGCTCGAATCTTATACCAATAATGCGGGAGTGATCTTAAACACCATCCGCAGCATTGCCGAGCAAACGAATTTACTTGCCTTAAATGCCGCGATAGAAGCTGCTCGAGCTGGTGAACAAGGGCGAGGGTTCGCCGTGGTTGCCGATGAAGTTCGGACTTTAGCCTCTCGCACTCAATCCTCTACTGAAGAAATTCAACAAGTTCTTGAAAAAATACAAAAGGGCTCATCATTAGTTGTGGATGCCATGACCAAAGGGCAACAAAGTGCCTCCAATACAGTATCTGAGTCTGAGCAATCTGGAGTGGCTTTGGTCAATATCACGGAGAAAGTTAAAAGTATTGTTCAGCTCAACCAACAAATTGCCGCCGCGACAGAAGAACAAAACCGCACTTCAAAAATCATTTTCGACAACATACAAGATATGGATGAAATCTCCCGCTCAGTGTCTGACGGCTCTCGAGCACTGGATGGGATCAGTACGGACATCCAAAGCGTCACACAAAACCTCAGCGATGTTATTCGACAATATAAAGTTTAAATTCTCAGTAAAACTCACTCTCTGCAGTATGTGAAAGTGAACGGCATGATGCCATTTTCGATACATAGGAGTAATCATGATAAAAGCAAAATACAGCCTTTACCCTGCCCTAATGCTATTACCCGGGCTTAGTATCGCCGACGAATCGGTTGAAGCACGAGTTTCGCAGCTAGAAAATGAATTGGCGATACTGAAAAGCTCATCCAGCAGTAGCTGGCAAGACAGTATCAAATTCAATGGGTTCTTTAGTGTGGGAGTGACTCGTTCGAGTAACAAGCTAGGCTATGCAAGTTCCAGAGACAGTTATAGCTTTGATGAACTGAGTTTAGTTGGGCTTCAAGCCGAGTTTAGTTTGGCGGATAAAACCAGTTTCGTCACTCAGTTAATCGCACGTGGCAGTGATGACTTCTCACCCGACATAGAATGGGCTTATCTCAAACACACATTTGATAACTACGTTACCGTCAGAGCGGGTAAGTTGCGTGTACCTCTCTATATGTACTCTGATTATATTGATGTAGGCTTTGCCCAGCCCTGGGCTCGCCCGCCCGTTGAAGTTTATGGCAATGTGCCATTCAACTCTTACTTAGGCGGTGATATCGCCTATGACGTGGAAATGGATGAGTCAACCCTCTACTTACAAGCCTTTGCAGGCCAAAGTAAAACGTCTGACAATAATACAGAATACAACTATATGTATGGCGCCAGTCTAGGGTGGAATTACGATTATCTAACCCTGCGAGCCGTCTACGGCACAACAAAAATCACGTCAGGACACAGCGTATTTAAACAAGTTGTCGCTCCAGATACTATCGCTAAATTCTATGGTACAGGCTTAAGCTATGACAATGGCTCACTGCTCTTTGTCACAGAGCTAACTCGTACCGAAGTCGAAGGGCAATATTCAGATGTCGACTCCGCGTATGCAACCTTAGGTTATCGGATTCAGTCTTGGGTGCCTTATGTTAGCGTAGCAACACTCAGAACCAAAGATGACGACGAGCGCATCGGTAAGTTGATCAATACTGGCACAGCCAATATTCCAAGCGCTTGGTTGTTCGATGCAGAGCGTAATGCATACTCCGCTGGTGTCCGTTATGACTTGCTCTCTAACTTATCCATTAAAGCAGATGTCACTATGATCGATAATTTTGGTGATACCTCAGGCCTCATCGGTAGTACTAACTTTGGCAATACAGGCAAAGCCTTAGAAGATGACTCTTTGATTTACTCTATTCGCCTTGATGGCGTTTTTTAAGGAGTGCAGAATGATTAAAACTATCTTAATGCTCTTGAGCTTATCGACCTTGTCATTGTCTGCATTCTCTGCACCTGTTGTGATAAGTAACCTGAGTGGTGTTGACCAACTAAGCGATAGTGATGTGAAAAAGCTATTTTTAGGCAAATTAAAACAGCTCCCGAATGGCACTGAACCGATTGTGATTGAGTACGCCGATGGCACGCCGATACGCATTGAGTTTCATGAAAAGGTCACGAATAAATCAGAGTCTCAGCTACAAGCTTATTGGGCAAAATTGGTTTTTACTGGTAAAGCTAACCCACCTAAAACCGTTGCTTCAAGTGCCGCAGCTATCGCTGAAGTGAGCCAAAATGCAGCAGCAATTGGTTATATCGACTCAAGCGAAGTCACAGACCAAGTCAAAGTGGTTTACACACCTTAAATCTAGGCTACTTTTGTTGTAAAAAAGGCCAGTGGAGGTAATGCCACTGGCCTGTGTCTTTATCAGCCCTTATTGTTAGCTATTTGTGCTTTCAAATATCTTATCTGCAGAGGCCGCCACAAAACCGCTATAGAGTTCACCGTTGGCCATTGGATAGCGTTTGGCAAATTCATAGAATCCACCGGGAATCACCTCCACCCCTTCCGTAAATTGCACCAGTACTTTATCGGCCATGGTCGACGACTGCTCAAGCAGCACATCAGGCGTACCTTTCACTTCTCCACCATTTTCATTGATGGTAAAACCCGCTTGGCGTAAGTGATCATTGACCGCTTTCACTTCATTAAACGCCTGCAGTTGATTAACACTAACAGTGAAATGGTTTGCGCCATAGCCATGCGCCGCCAACCAAGCGGCGTATTCACTTTCGTTGGCAAGCTGCAAATAATCGCTGTAGCTTAGTTGCCACAGGCGACCGCCATATAAAAAGTCACTGCTGTTTAATTTATTGCTATCGACTTGATGTACCAGCTTATCCACAATGGCTTGGAGTGCAGGTGAGCACTCTTCCACTTTCAGCTCGCTTATGAATACTTTAGGCTGAGTCGGATTAGGGTGTTCATAGTGCTTCGCTACCAGCTTCTTACTTTCAAACACATAATCACCACAGGCAACGTAGCCTAAGGCAAGAAAAGGCTTAGCCAGCGTTTCAATACCTAATGGCGCAACATTGAAGGTTCGCAACGCAATATGGTCATTAATCAACGCTTCCTCTTCTTGAAGCAAGTGATGGACTTTGTCGGCAGAAGGGCAAAGGCGCTGAATGTAGTCATTCCATAATGATTGAAATAAAACGTTTGGCGTCATAACGCCTCCTTGTCTGTGCTCGGTTTAAACCATGCTAGTAGGCATGGGGTTTTAGATAAAGTTTACTGCTATAGCTCAACCCCGGGGCTGAGCGTGGCAGGCAGTTCAGTCGAACGACCTTCCATTGATGCCATTGGGTATGCGCAGTAATCAGCCGCGTAATAGGCGCTTGGTCTTAAATTTCCCGACGCTCCCGGCCCACCAAACGGTGCATCACCACTGGCTCCGGTTAATTGTCGATTACGATTTACAATGCCAGCGCGGATATGATCGACAAAGTAATCCCATTCGGCATCATTGGTCGACACTAAGCCTGCCGATAAACCAAAGCGAGTTTCATTAGCCAGTCGTACCGCTTGCTCTAAGCTTTGGTAACGCACGACTTGTAACAATGGTCCGAAATACTCTTCATCAGGCAATTGGCTAACTGCGGTGACATCAATAATGCCCGGAGTGACAAACGCCGCCTGCAAAGGTGTCGCGGCCAGCAAGCTGACGCCACCTAAGGTGCGTAAATTATCCTGAGCAGCAAGAATGAACTGCGCCGCCGCTTGTGATATTTGTGGCCCCATAAAAGGTGCTGGCTCAGCAAAGGGATGATCAATACGCAATTTTTGAGTGGCACTGACCAGTTTTTCAAGCAATCGATCGCCTTCATTTCCCTCTGGAACATAAAGACGCCGCGCACAGGTACACCGCTGGCCTGCACTTAAAAATGCGGATTGAATAATGGTATACACTGCCGCATCAAGCTCGCCATACTGCTTAGAGATAACCATTGGGTTGTTGCCGCCCATTTCTAAAGCCAGCATTTTCCCCGGCTGCCCAGCAAACTGGCGATGGAGTAAATGACCTGTATTGGCGCTGCCAGTAAAAAGAAGGCCATCAATGCCTTTGGCCTGAGCAAGCGCAATACCCGTTTCCTTCGCGCCCTGCACTAGGTTAAGTACACCCGCAGGTAGGCCTGATTCTTGCCACAATTTCATCACAAACTCACCCGTCCACGGAGTCTGCTCTGAAGGTTTAAACACAACCGTATTACCCGCTAAAAGTGCAGGCACAATATGACCATTCGGCAGGTGGGCAGGGAAATTATACGGACCAAAAACCGCAAGAACGCCCAATGGACGATGACGCAATACCAGTTGATTACCCGCCGCTTCGCGTGTGTTTTCACCAGTGCGATCATGATAAGCTCGAATGGATATAGCAATTTTACCCGCCACCGCCGCCGCTTCAGTACGCGTTTCCCAGAGTGGCTTTCCTGTCTCTTTGGCGATGATCTGCGCAAGCTCTTCACTGCGCTGTTTCACTTTTTCAGCGAAGGCTAAGACATATTGCTCACGCTCAACAAAAGGACGTTTTTTCCATTCTATAAATGCGACTCTTGCCGCCGTTACCGCAGCTTCTACTTGCGCGGGTGTGGCGCTATCGCCCTGCCAAATCGTCTCATTGTTATAGGGACTAAGCGAAAGCATTGCCTCGCCTTGTCCAGCTAACCATTCACCTGCAATCCACTGAGTCATCTGTTAATCCTTACCTTCCAATGTACCTATTTTACTGCGCCAAAATTCGAACAAAATCACCACTATCAACCAATAGAGCTTGCGCCACTTTAGGTGAGATGATCACCGTTTCCGTTTCGCGGTTATAAGCACCTTTTGCAGCAGTAGCACGAAAGTTTTCAAACGAGCTATTACAGATAAGATAATCTTGCGAGCTTGAATGCTCGGCTACTTCCACTTTAGCTCGCACCGAGTGACGTACGGATTCGATATTGCGCAAATCGCACTCAACCGTTGGACCTGCATCAAAAATGTCTACATAGTTACGGCAGGTGAATCCTTCGCGCTCGAGTAGCGTTAACGCTGGACGGGTATTGTCATGCACTTGACCAATCACCGCCTGTGCCTCTTTACTCAATAAGTTGACGTAAATCGGCAGTTTGGGCATCAGATCAGCAATAAACCCTTTTTTACCAATGCCGGTTAAATAATCAGCCATAGTGAAATCAATCGAGAAAAAATGCTCTTGCAGCCATTGCCAAAAGGGCGAGTTGCCTTCGGCATCAGACACACCACGCATTTCAGCAAAGATGGTTTTAGAAAAACGATGTGGGTGTTCCGCCATCATCAGAAAACGGCACTTAGACATCAAACGCCCATTCAACCCTTGACGAAAATCTGGGCGTAAAAAAAGCGTACAAATTTCACTGCATCCAGTGTAGTTATTACCAAAAGTAAGCAACTTGACGGTATTGTTAACCTTCAGCTTAGGCGACGAATGCACGATCGTGCTGATGTGATAAGAATAGAACGGCACGTCATGGCCAATCGATGCTTCAACGCCAGTCGTCCCTGCTACCTCACCGGTTTCAGAATCAAAACCGACCATCAGGTAACCTTCATCTCCCGGCTCTGAGACGTCGGGTTTAGCGAAGCTGTATTCAGAATGAGTAATACGGTTGGTTAAGAGTTTTTCATTCACGGGTAGTGATGTAAACCCGTGACCGGATTCAATAGCGCATGTGTGTAGCGCATCGTAGTCCGACATTGCGATAGGGCGAACAACTAGCATCAATACTTCCCTCCAGATGCTTGAAGTGGCCCAAGGCATCCTACCTTGGGCTGCTAGGCTTTTTCACTACATGAGTGATGCAATAGCTTTATCTAATCTTGCTAAGCCTTCTTCTATTTCTTGTTTGGTGATCACTAATGAAGGCGTCATACGAACCACGTTCATACCCGCAACCAACACCAGTAAACCTTGCTTGCCCGCGGCTTGTAGGATATCGCGAGCGCGACCTTGCCACTGCTCATTTAATGCCGCGCCAAGCAGTAGACCTTTACCACGGATTTCACTAAAAATGTGGTACTTCTCATTAATGTTAGCCAATCCTTCACGAAAGAGCGCTTCACGCTCTTTCACGCCAGCCAAGGTTTCTGGCTGGCTAACCACATTAACTACCGCTTCTGCTACCGCGCAAGCCAGTGGGTTGCCACCATAAGTCGAACCGTGAGTGCCCACTTTAAAATGCGCGGCTAATTCGTTTGTGGTGAGCATAGCGCCAATAGGGAAGCCGCCACCGAGTGATTTCGCGGTACTTAAAATATCCGGCGTGACGCCCAATCCTTGATAAGCATAGAACTCACCAGTGCGGCCATTACCGGTTTGCACTTCATCAAAGATCAACAGGGCGTTGTGCTTATTGCACAATTCACGCACGGCTTGGACAAACTCAGCCGAAGGCGACACAATGCCACCCTCGCCTTGCAAGGGTTCCATCATTACCGCACAAGTGCGATCAGAGATGTGTGCTTGCAACGCTTCAATATCGTTATACGGTAGGTGGGTAACATCCGCAGGTTTAGGACCAAATCCATCGGAATAAGTCGCTTGCCCCCCGACCGTCACTGTAAAGAAAGTGCGGCCGTGGAAGCCTTGGTTAAAGGCGATGATTTCTGATTTTTGTTCACCATGGACATCAGCGGCCCAGCGACGCGCCAGTTTGAGCGCCGCTTCATTAGCTTCCGCGCCGGAGTTAGCAAAAAACACCTTTTCAGCAAAACTGACTTGCGTTAATTTTTTCGCCAAGCGCAAAGCAGGCTCATTAGTCATCACGTTACTGAGATGCCACAACTTATTGGCTTGCTTGGTAATCGCATCAACCATCGCCGGATGGCAATGGCCCAAACAACTCACCGCAATACCGCCAGCAAAGTCGATGTATTCATGACCTTGTTGATCCCACACTCGAGAGCCCTGCCCTTTAACTGGAATCATTTCCATCGGGTTATAACAAGGGACCATCACCTCATCAAACAGACTGCGATCTACACTATTTTCCACTGTCATTACACATTCCCTCTTGATACCGCATGCCAAGCAGATTGCGATCTTCCTATTAAACGCTTGAGTGGAAGATATTGTTTTGCTTTTTAGCTAATGCAGCATTGTATTTACAAATTATTAACCATTTCAATAGTGATTTATTCTTTTAGATCAGCAGAACTACCGACAATCGTCACTACTTATGATTATTTATGCATTAAGTCACCTCTTTTATGAAGCACTTTTTTATAAATAATATGAATAAGCACAACAAGGCCTTGAGGCGACAAGCCATCCCTCATTCCAACAGGATGTATGGTGCATAATATTGCAAAGATAAAAAACAGCAGAAATGATGAAGAAAATGTTAAGAAAGGTGATCGCAGTCCGGTTGAGAATGGTTCAACGGCGCAAAAAATTTGCGAGCAGCTGATGGCCCTGTTCTGTTTTAATTGATTCAGGATGAAACTGCACGGCATCAATTGGCAGTGTTTTATGTTGGTAACCCATGATTTCGTCCATCGAACCATCGGCTAGTTGCGTCCAAGCGGTGAGCTCAAAACAGTCCGCAAGAGAATCGGCTTTGACCACCAACGAATGGTAGCGAGTAACGGTTAACGGGTTATTGAGCCCTAGAAAGAGGCCACGGTTGGTGTGTTGGATCGGTGAGGTTTTACCATGCATCACCTTTTTGGCTCGCACCACTTGCCCGCCAAACACTTGCGCAATGGCTTGATGCCCAAGGCAGACTCCTAAGATAGGTAGTTTACCCACAAAATGTTCAATCGCGGCCAGTGAAATTCCCGCCTCATTCGGCGTGCAAGGCCCAGGGGAAATCACCAGATGCGTTGGACTGAGCGCTTCAATGCCAGCGATATCGATTTCATCATTACGCACCACCGTCACTTGAACTCCCAGCTCACAGAAGTATTGGTACAAGTTGTAGGTAAAGGAATCGTAGTTATCGATGATAAGTAGCATGTGAATTAAAACGCTCTGGGTAAAAGTCAGCGAGAGGCGCTATTGTGCAATACTGGTTTGGAAAGGCAAGAAGTTATCGATTCTGTACTAAATACACTATTTGCACATTCGTTCATTATGTAACCAGTTCGGTTGTGATCATTATTTTACTTGCTCTCATTTGAAAGTAACACTTCTCATCGTATGGTCGAATAAGAGAATGGAAACAACGATAAAATAAATCTATCCCATAGTTAATGATCCATAAAAATAAAGCCAAGTAATCCGCTTACTTGGCTCTTCATGCTTATTTCCTAAAAATGTCGTTTATTTAAGCAGGGCTTTCTTGTAAATGCTCACTACTTGGTTGTTTGTTATGAGGCTGCCAAGGGGAATTTACCGAATAAGGCTGACGCACCGCTAATTCTGTTTCGGATAACACGCCATAACGAAGTACGGTGTGGTTATTCACCAGTAATATATCGCCAAGTTGTAAATCAAAAACATGCTGTACTTGTGAACGTTCAAGAATAGGAGTTAAAACATTGGCTACTTGATTGATATTGTCAATTTCAGTCAACGACGATATATGCTTCGCCAATGATGGGCTCCAGCGTAAATTCATTTCCCAATCCCCCGACATAATCACAGGATAAGTAGCCGTATCATCGTACTGCACAATGGTATTTTTCAGCCAACCACTTGCTTGACCATTAAGACACAACGCAGCCAGTGAGGCATCGAGTAAGTTAACCTTCAGCGGAGAAGATGAACAGTAAATCGCCCATTCATCAGGAGTCATGTCAGTATAAGAATAGCGACGCGCTATGCTCGTTGACGGTGTTTTGAGCCCGTACCAACTGAGCTCTGCTAATGTACTACTCCGAACATATTCTTCTGGAAGCAGAGCATGATTTCCGGCAAACCACGAAGACCACAATGAAGCTTGAGGCAACGGGCCAAAGCCTTTTAAACAGACAGCAGAGAACGCCTTCACTAATTGGCTCACTTGAGCCTGCGGTAGCGCGGTCAGTGAGCATCCATGGTGTGACTCTAACGTCAGGCCAAACTGCTCTGTTTGTAGAGTGGCTTTCACCTCACGCATCAACTGTGCCTCGTTAGCGTCTTCGATATTGAAACGCAGTAAACACCACAGCGTTCCTTGATGCATTACGGGAATAATCACGCCTTCACGTTGTTTGTGATTGGCCTGCGTATCAATAATAAATTCTCCGTGGCAAGCATCAAATAAGACACAAGTATGCCAAGGTGTCTTAAACGATCGCTCATCAAAAAGAAACAGCGAATATTTTTTGCCTTGCATTGGGTGTTCATGAATGCTGAGACGGATAGCGTGGCTCAAATGAGTATTGAGGAAATTATCGAGTGCACGTCCTTGCACCATCATTCCCTTAGCCATAAGGGCTAGGCGCTCACGTCGCTTCTTATAACTCAGCGGAGCAAGCGCATATTTCTGATCCTGATGCATGAATTTTTTCAAGCCCAGATAGGTATGGTGCATTGCATTATCATGCTGTTTAAGACGTGCAAAATCACGCTCATATTCCGCATCACCAAAGCGCTGCTTTAATCCATTGAAATATTGATATTCATTTAAGTCATCAAACGCAGAGAAGTGCTCAAAGTTTATAATTTTGAGACAATCACTGGCGTTCATATTTTCCACCATATCCCGTAATTCATCAGAATAAGTGTAATGATGTTCTAAATCGACATTAATATAATCAGAAAATGTATGATAATCAGAAAAAATGTAAAACATCACTCCTGGAGAATAGACAGATTGAATATCACGAATGGCATTAACAAATTTTTGTAAAACTCGATATTCACCCAAGTCAGGCTTATAACCTAATACCTTATCTAGGTTATTCGTTTTACATGGAAAGGCGGGTAGTAATAATGTAATAACTTTGTTTTCAATGACACACTGAGCTATCTGCGTTTTTAACTTCTGATACCCAGTAAAAGTGGCGTCTGTTTGTGCTAATAATTGGTCTAATAAAATAAAAGCAATATTATCCACACATTGCTGCTGTTGATGATCAAGCATAGTGTTTCCTTATTAAAAGCGAAGACCATTGACGGAATGATGCAGAACCCTCGGCCTTCACTCTCGGTTAAAAAGTTTATAGGCCAGCTAACAGTTCAGCCGCGTGCGCAAGCGACGCGAAAGCCGCAATATAACCATCAGGGCGGATCAGTAAAGCCTGCCCCTGGTAGAATGAAGTCTCACTCCAATACTGCCCAGGCTTCGCTTGATCGTACAGATGAAGGCAACGCACAAACGGAGGAATTTCTGGTGGTAACTCCGCATCGCCAGTCAACAGAAGCGTAAAGGAGCGGTAATCTAGCCATTGGTAAAAGCGGCAACTCTGCTGATCACGATGCATCTCAAAGTCATACACTCGAGAACCGTTTAAGCCACCATTGCCATACCCAATGCCCATACCTGTGATGTTACCAGCTCGCTGTTCAACGATTTGTACATAGTCCTCCGCATGGGTTCCTCGTTCTGAGTATTTAGTCGCACGCACCAATGCACCAGAGCTTTCAATAACGCTGCGAGCCACTGGTTGGCGCTCAGCCTGATAACTGTCCAGCAGCGTAGTTGATGCCTGACCACGCAACACCATATTGAGCTTCCAGATCAAATTGAACGCGTCAGCAACTCCGGTATTGAGCCCTTGCCCGCCATTGACCGAATGTATATGGCAGGCATCTCCTGCTAGAAAGACCCGTTGCTGGTGGTCATACCGTTCTGCAACAGACTCCTTAACCGAGAAATAAGAAAACCACTCAACCTGCTTAAACGTCAGTGAATGCGGCGACATTGCTCGGTTAATGCGCGCAATAACCTCTTGCTGAGTAAACTCTTCGGTGTCCATACGGATATAAAAACGATCCAAATCACCTTCACGTGGAATCCAGGCAACATCTGACGTCTCAGCCTGAAATACAATGATTTCTGGCACTTTCGGAAAATCTGACTCAATAACACCATCAATCACCGCCCAGATAATTTCTGGTCTCTCGATTTCAAATGGAATCGAAAAATGCTGACGTACAAAAGAGCGCCCACCGTCTGCACCAATCACGTAACGTGAACGAACTCGCTCGCCACTGCTCAATTCCGTCACGCAGCCTTGCTCATCAACAGTGATATCGACCACAGATAAACCACGGCGCACGGCCGCGTTCTGCGCTTTGACTGCACTATCTAGCGCTTTTTCAATATGTGCTTGCCCCAACATCAAAAAGTGAGGATAGAAGCAGCCTTGCAGCGCTGTCCACCAATGAGACTGGCGTGACAAAAATTGACCATCAGCCCATACCGAACTGGTATTACAGGGTTTGCCTTGCACGTAAAGTGGCTCAAATAAGTCAACTATATCAAGTAACTGCAGAGTTCTAGCATTAAGCGCATCGGCCCGTCCGACCACCAGTGGCCCATTAGATTTATCAATAACTTGTGAGTTCAGACCGCAGCGCTGCGCTAAATAGTGGCACATAAGCCCGACAGGGCCTGCCCCAACGATCATAATATCAGTATGGTAATCACTCATCGGTAAGACTCCAAACTTGGGTTATCAAACGGTGGATCGCTTAGCACCTGAACTCGACGGATATGACGTGGGGTATGCGATAAAAAGCTTTCTCGACCATGCAGTAAGTTAAAGTTATCCGTAATGACCACATCATCATTTTGCCACTCGTGAGCATAAAAATGACGAGGGTCATACAGTGCGTCACGTAAGCTACGGTGGAACTCAGCTATTTGCTCACTATCAATGCCACTAAAGGTCACATTTGGTGGGTTTAGCAGATCGCCACGTTCAGCGAAATGCGGTTCGGCGTAACGAATGACCTCGTGTGAGTGATAGGGGTGTTGAGCAATAATCGGGGAAATGGTGTGACTGCAATAGAACTCCATCTCTCGCTGGTAATGCCCCGTGACTTTTCGCCATAATGAGCGCTGCTGTTCGGTTGCGTTCTGTAGCACCTTAGTAGTATGAGTGAAGGTCGTCCGGCCGCCTTGTGCTGGCAATGGCGCCTGAACACATTGAAATATCTGATATTCAGGCACTTGAGGGCGGAACATGCCATCCCAATGCAGCGGCATATAGCTACTATCAAAAATATGGTCCTTTGGCTGATCTTTTTGAATTAGATCTAACACTTTGCCAAATGGCCAAATACTGATCTCTCCCCATTGCTCGCAATATTCCGCAAATTGCTCGGCCTGTTCAAAGGCTTTAAATCCACGTATCAATACCAACTGATGCTCAATAAATAGTTTACGCAGTAGTGCTATTGGTACTTCGCTAATGGGAATTTTTAATCCATTTGCTTCTATTTTTACTCCAAAAGGATGGAGCTTCGTGACCTGATAATTCATCACCCGTTCCTTTAAATTAATTTTTAATAAAACGTTAGAAATAAAACAACATTGCATCCATCATTTTCGAAAATTCGGTTGGATAATATTAAAAATATTTACACAATATTGATATT
>NZ_NDIM01000043.1:0-13485 GCF_002241375.1 Vibrio sp. V19_P1S1T109
CCGAAACGCTTGTTGAAGCGATCTACACGGCCGCCAGTATCAACGATACGTTGCTTACCAGTGTAGAATGGGTGACATTTGTCACACACGTCTAGGTGGATAGAATCTTTGCCTAGCGTTGAGCTGAACTCGAAAGAGTTGCCGCAAGAACAAGTCGCGCTAACTGCTTTGTACTCTGGATGGATACCAGCTTTCATGGGATAACCTCAAATTGGGCCGCGTCGCTATCCGAATCGAAGCCGGACACCACACGTAGTTAATAAAAAATGTTGATACCGCTGACTGCTTAACATCAAGCAAGAAGCCATATCATCAAGGCGCGATATATTAATGAATCCTCTTCAGTGGATCAAGCCATTTCGCCGCTATTTTCGCCACATTTTTGTCCAATGACGAAGCTCGAATTTCGGTGACGCATCCAGTAGACTGTCTTTTCACATTTTTTGTAGAACGAACGGTCGATTATGCGCCCCACCATTGCACGCGTTGCCTTACCTGTCCCATTGGATAAGCAGTTTGATTATCAGATCCCAAGTCATCTGTTTCCGATTGTTGGTGGACGAGTGTCGGTGCCATTTGGTCGGCAAACTCTGGTGGGTATCGTCACCGCTATAGTCAGTGAGTCTGAGTTTTCAGTCGATCAATTAAAGCCGCTAAAAGCGGTGCTCGATAGCCAGCCAGTCTGGCCAGAGAAACTCTATCAATTGCTGTTATGGTGTAGCCAATTTTATCAATACCCATTAGGCGACACGTTATTTAATGCATTGCCTGGCGCATTACGCAAAGGGAAAGCGGCCGATTTTTCGACCTTAGTGGAGTGGCAACTGACGCCCAGTGGGCGCGATCAACTCATGCAAGGATTTGGGCGAGCGGTAAAGCAAGCCAAAGTGATGACGATGCTTGAGTCTGGCGCTGTGCCCCATCAACTGTTTATTGATGAAGAGGTAGGTAGCAGCGTACTCAAAACCTTACAAGAGAAAGGCTGGATAGAATCACTGGAAAAACGGCCGACACTGACGGCTTGGCCGCAAAATGTTGAAGCGGATGTGGAAAAGCCCAAGCTCAACCAAGAACAAGCGATCGCGATTGCTTCAATTAATAGCCATCACCATTTCGCATGCTATTTACTTGAAGGGGTCACCGGTTCAGGGAAAACCGAAGTTTATCTAAACTTAATCAAGCCCGTTTTAGAAAAAGGACGTCAGGCATTGGTACTGGTGCCTGAGATTGGTCTAACACCACAAACCATTAACCGCTTTCGTAAGCGATTTAATGTGCCAGTTGCCGTGGTCCACTCGGGGCTCAATGAAACCGAGCGCCTCAACGCGTGGTTAGCGGCGCGTGATAATATTGCGGGCATTATCATTGGTACTCGCTCAGCGCTGCTAACGCCTTTTGCAGACCTAGGTATCATCATTGTTGATGAAGAGCACGACGCTTCGTATAAACAGCAAGATAGCCTACGCTACCATGCAAGAGATGTTGCGGTAATGCGTGCAAACCTTGAGCAGATCCCGATTGTGCTTGGTTCTGCCACTCCAGCATTAGAAACGTTGCATAATGCATTGAGCGGCAAATATCATCACTTAAGCTTAACTCAGCGTGCGGGCGTAGCGGTTCCCACTAAAAACAAAGTGTTGGATGTGAAAGGCCTGTTTTTAGAGAGTGGGTTATCAGCGCCGCTGATTGCTGAGATGAGAAAACACCTCAGCGCAGGTAACCAAGTGATGCTGTTTCTCAATCGGCGCGGCTTCTCGCCCGCGCTGATGTGCCATGAATGCGGTTGGATTGCCGAGTGCAAACGTTGCGATGCGTACTATACCTTTCACCAATACAGCAGTGACATGCGTTGTCACCATTGTGGCTCGCAACGTCCGGTGGTTCATCAGTGCCAAGGTTGTGGTTCCACTCAGTTGGTCACGGTTGGGGTAGGTACCGAGCAACTTGAAGCGCAACTGGCGCAGCTTTTCCCCGAATATAAAACGGTGCGTATTGATCGCGATAGTACGCGTCGTAAAGGCAGTTTAGAAAGTGCGTTATCATCGATTCGCCAAGGTGAGTATCAGATTTTAATTGGCACGCAGATGCTCGCTAAAGGGCACCATTTCCCCGATGTGACTTTAGTGGCGTTATTGGATGTGGATGGTTCGCTATACAGCAGTGATTTTCGCGCCGCCGAACGCTTGGCGCAGCTATTTACTCAAGTGGCAGGTCGAGCAGGGCGCGCTAGTAAACCCGGCGAAGTGATTTTACAAACGCATCACCCGGAACACAGTTTGCTGCAAGCACTGTTGCAAAAGGATTATCGTCATTTTGCAGAAACCGCGTTAGAAGAGCGGAAAATAGCGATGTTGCCGCCTTACACCTATCTCACACTGTTTAAAGCGGAATCCAATCAAGCTTCGATGGTGGAAGAGTTTTTACGCCAAATTAGGCATACGTTAGAAGCGCATCCGTTATTTGATGATTCGTGCTTAGTCTTAGGGCCAACCCCAGCCCCATTGGCGAAAAGAGCGGGCAAATATCGCTGGCAGTTATTACTGCAAACTCAGCATCGCTCCAAAATGCAAAAACTATTGATGAGTGCTAAGCCTGCGATTGGACTGTTACCATTAGCCAAGAAAATTCGCTGGTCGTTAGATATTGAACCGCAAGATCTCAGTTAAACCTCAGTAGCGTTTTCGATGAAATGAGATGTAACGTATTGAAGCAATCGAGTGCTAAAACGGTTACTGTTATTTTTGTCAGCCTATTTAATCCTCTCTAATGTGAGTGGCTTCACGCTTATTATGTAAAATTTGTTAATCTGACCGTAACTTTCTGGGTGGAAATGAATAGACTATCACTCATATATCCGCTGTGAATAACAGCTCAGCGTTCAAAATGGATAACCGGATTTTATAAACATAACAACGGGTGATTTCAGCCCAGTAACAACTTTTAAAGAGGTTAATTTCTATGGCGACAATGAAGGATGTTGCCCAGCTTGCAGGTGTATCAACCGCCACAGTATCTAGGGCGTTGATGAACCCTGAAAAAGTATCATCTTCAACGCGAAAGCGTGTCGAAGATGCTGTTTTGGAAGCTGGTTACTCACCAAATTCTCTCGCTCGCAACTTACGCCGTAATGAATCTAAAACCATTGTCGCTATCGTGCCTGATATTTGTGACCCTTACTTCACAGAGATCATTCGTGGTATCGAAGATGCGGCGATGGAACATGGTTATTTAGTACTGTTGGGTGATAGTGGTCAGCAGAAAAAGCGAGAAAGTTCGTTAGTTAACCTCGTATTTACTAAGCAGGCCGATGGCATGTTGTTGCTGGGAACTGATTTGCCGTTTGATGTTAGTAAGCCGGAGCAAAAAAACCTGCCACCTATGGTCATGGCATGTGAATTTGCGCCAGAACTTGAGTTGCCGACGGTACATATTGATAACCTCACTTCAGCGTTTGAAGCGGTGAACTATTTGACACAGCTCGGGCACAAACGCATCGCGCAAATATCGGGGCCAGCAGAGGCCACGCTGTGTAAGTTCCGCCATCAAGGTTATCAACAAGCTTTACGCCGCGCAGGAATTACCATGAACCCTAATTATTGCACTTATGGTGATTTTACTTTTGAAGCTGGGGCTAAAGCACTGCGCCAATTATTGGCGTTATCTGAGCCACCCACAGCCATTTTTAGTCATAATGACAGTATGGCTATCGGTGTCATTAAGGAAGCCAAAAAATTGGGTTTGCGCGTTCCACAAGATATTTCAGTGGTGGGATTTGATGATATTCAATTTGCGCTCTACTGCGATCCACCGTTAACGACCATCTCACAGCCGCGCTATGAGATAGGGCGTCAAGCGATGCTCATGATGCTCGATCTTCTTCGCGGTCAAGAGGTTGGCGCAGGTTCTCGACTATTAGAAACCAAGTTAGTGATTCGAGAAAGCGCAGCACCTCCTCGCTTGAGCTAACCACATGCAGCGCACTTTTGATGCGCTGCAACTCTTTCAACACTATTAAGTCGTTGGAAACTGCATTAACATTGGTACAAACCATCAACTTTTGAATTCTCTGTGGCTAATAAAGATTATGTAAGGCGCGGTCGTAGTCCGAAAAAGCCGACCCCGAAAAAAACAACTCCACGTCGTAAACCTTGGCGTAGTGGCTTATTGGCACTGTTGCTCGTTTCCGGTTTTGGTTATGGGCTGTTCTTACTCAGCCGTGATCCTGAGCCGCCTCAAGCGGTTGTGGTTCCTACAAAACCAGTCGCAAAGCCTAAGCCAGAGAAAGTGATCCCACCGCCCCCAGAGGAAAAATGGGATTACGTGGATAGCTTGCCGAAACGTGAAGTAGAAGTGGTAGCCAAAGAACAGAAAGTGTCTGAAATCCCTTACATTATGCAGTGTGGGGCGTACAAAACTTCGGCACAAGCTGAAAGCCGTAAACTTGATATCGCGTTTCAGGGTTTAAAAAGTGAAATCCGAAAAACGGAAGGCAGCAGTTGGTATCGCGTGGTATTAGGGCCATACAAATATAAGCGTGATGCGCAGCGTGACGAGCATAAATTACAACGCGCTAAAATTGAGCCGTGCGCCATTTGGACTGAACCACAATAAGAGCGATCACTCACCGCATCCAATCGATTCGCGGTGAGTGTTTTTTGTGACTTGAAATCTTCCCCAACCATCCTCATATATTTGCTAACTCCATCGTGAAAACAAATAAGAGGTCCTGTCGTGACTACCATCGTCTCTGTACGTCGTAATAATAAAGTTGTCATCGCCGGTGACGGACAAGTATCGCTCGGTAATACCGTAATGAAAGGCAACGCGCGCAAGGTTCGCCGTCTGTACAATAATCAAGTCTTGGCAGGGTTTGCAGGTGGCACAGCCGATGCGTTTACCTTGTTTGAGCGCTTTGAAAGTAAGCTGCAAATGCATCAAGGTCATCTGACTAAGGCCGCGGTTGAGCTGGCAAAAGATTGGCGTAGTGACCGAGCACTGCGTAAGCTAGAAGCGATTTTAGCGGTGGCTGATAAAACTGCATCGCTCATTATTACGGGCAATGGTGACGTCGTTCAACCAGAAAACGACCTGATTGCTATCGGTTCGGGTGGTAATTTTGCCCAAGCTGCGGCGACCGCATTATTAGAAAATACCGATTTAGATGCACGTGAAATCGCTGAAAAAGCACTAAAAATTGCGGGCGACATTTGCGTGTTTACCAACCATTTCCACACTATCGAAGAACTAGAAATACCGGCGGAATTGCTACTGCAACAAACAGTGACCACCGAAAAATAAAGACAGTGTTAGGGTAAAGAATTAAGGAAAATCTGATGTCTGAAATGACTCCACGTGAAATTGTTCACGAATTAAATCGCCATATTATTGGTCAAGATAAAGCCAAACGTTCGGTGGCGATTGCGCTGCGTAACCGCTGGCGTCGCATGCAGCTCGAAGAGAGCTTGCGCGCCGAAGTAACGCCGAAAAACATTTTGATGATTGGTCCAACTGGGGTGGGAAAAACGGAAATTGCTCGTCGTCTCGCCAAGCTTGCCAACGCACCATTTATTAAAGTGGAAGCGACCAAATTTACCGAAGTGGGTTATGTTGGTAAAGAAGTGGAAACCATTATTCGCGATTTAACCGATGTCGCGGTAAAAATGACTCACCAGCAAGCGATGGAAAAAGTGCAATTTCGCGCGCAAGAGCAAGCAGAAGAGCGTATTTTAGATGCTTTATTGCCGCCAGCTCGTGATGCTTGGGGAGAGAATGAAAAGGGCGAAGAGAGCTCGAACACTCGCCAAATCTTCCGTAAAAAGTTGCGTGAAGGAAAGCTCGACGACAAAGAGATTGAAATCAATGTCGCTGTCCCTCAAATGGGGGTTGAAATTATGGCACCTCCAGGCATGGAAGAGATGACCAATCAGCTGCAAGGTTTGTTTCAGAACCTTGCAGGGGATACCAAGAAAAAACGCAAACTCAAAATCAAAGAGGCCTTCAAAGCTTTGACTGAGGAAGAAGCGGCAAAATTGGTCAATCAGGAAGAGCTGAAAGATCAAGCTATTTTTAATGTTGAAAATAACGGCATTGTCTTCATCGATGAGATTGACAAAATCTGTAAACGCGGCGAAAGCTCAGGTCCAGATGTGTCGCGTGAAGGGGTACAACGTGATTTGCTACCTTTGATTGAGGGCAGTACCGTCTCGACTAAGCACGGCATGGTTAAAACTGATCATATCCTCTTTATTACGTCGGGTGCATTCCAAGTGGCGAAGCCCTCTGATTTAATCCCCGAGTTGCAAGGCCGCTTGCCGATTCGCGTCGAACTTGAAGCATTATCGAGCCATGACTTTAAACGTATTTTGACTGAGCCGAAAGCCTCTCTGACCGAGCAGTATATTGCGCTGATGAAGACGGAAGAGGTGCACATTGAATTCACTGAAGATGGCATCACTCAAATTGCGGAAGCCGCGTGGAAAGTGAATGAAACCACGGAAAATATCGGCGCACGTCGCCTGCATACCGTGATGGAGCGTTTGATGGATGAAATCTCATTTGATGCAACAGAAAAACCTGGCTCCTCAATGATTATCGATGCCGCCTATGTCAAGCAGCGCCTAGGTGAGTTAGTCGAGAATGAAGATTTGAGCCGCTTTATTCTTTAGCGGATCGAATGGCCAGTACACTGTTTGTAGCCCGTCCAAAGTGACGGGCTTTTTATTGCCGTGTTATACTCGCCAGCAGAACAGTATATACTGACCCCTTTTTTGAACGGCAGTGACCTTGCATGAAGAATTCGCTCCATATCTGGCTTGATGCGGCCAGGCCTAAAACGCTCCCTCTCGCGCTAGTTTCTATTTTAACGGGCAGCGCGTTAGCTTTCTCATCGGGCCATTTTTCGTTGCCAGTAGCGCTGCTTGCTCTGCTTACCGCAACTTTATTACAAATCTTATCCAACCTTGCAAATGATTATGGTGATGCGGTCAAGGGTACGGATAATGAGGCTCGCTTAGGGCCAATCAGAGCGATTCAATCCGGTGCGGTGACGCTCGATGATATGAAGCAAGCGATGCTGATTAACATCACATTGACGGTTATCTCGGGTTTGGTGTTGATTTTTTATGCACTGGATAGCGTGCAAAGTATTCTGGCTTTTGTCGGGTTGGGCGTGCTCGCCATTGTGGCCGCGATTGCTTACACGGTCGGTAACAAACCCTACGGCTATGTCGGCTTAGGTGATTTATCCGTATTCATTTTCTTTGGTTTACTTGGGGTGTCTGGAACCTATTTCTTGCATACCGGCCATGTGGAACCGAGCCTGTTCTTACCCGCGTTAGGCTGTGGCTTATTGGCGGTCGCTGTGCTCAATGTCAACAATATGCGTGATATTGAAAATGATGCAGTTTGCGGAAAAAAAACCGTTGCCGTACGTCTTGGGCAAACGCGCGCCAAGCAATATCACTTTATGCTATTGGCGGGTGCGGTGATCGCTTTTGCTTGGTATTTAGTGATGCAAAGCAGCCCAACGTGGATAAGTTTGCCCTTTTTGTTGAGCATTGTGGTAGTGGTAAAACACAGTAAAGCGGTGTGGGTGAGTGATCAACCTGCGCAGATAGCACCTATGATGCCCGCTATCGTCAAATGTTCACTGATCACCAACTTGTTGTTTGTTGGAATTGTTATAGCTCAAACTCTGACGAGTTAATTGTCGCTTGTCATTGCAATGACTTAATGACCCTATATACTCGGTGAAGATAATTTTCGGCAAGAGAAGAACCATTATGGAATACAACACCTCTGCGTTATGTGATATTTATCTCGACCAAGTCGATGTGGTGGAGCCAATGTTTAGTAACTTTGGTGGAAGCGCATCCTTTGCTGGCCAGCTTACGACGATTAAATGTTTTGAAGATAATGGCTTAATCCGTGAAGTATTAGAGCAAGATGGGCTAGGACGGGTGCTGTTAATTGATGGTGGTGGTTCACTGCGCCGTGCGCTGATTGATGCAGAATTGGCCGCTCTTGCTGAAGAAAATGAGTGGGAAGGCATCGTTGTTTACGGTTGTGTCCGCGAAGTGGATGAACTCGAAGAGATGAGCATCGGCATTCAAGCGATCGCCTCTATTCCTGTTGGAGCATCCAATCAAGGTATCGGTGAAGTGGATGTGCCTGTCAATTTTGGTGGCGTCACTTTCCTACCTGAAGATTATTTGTACGCTGATAATACGGGTATTATTTTATCTCCTGAGCCTTTAAATGTGGATATGGACTTAGATGATGACCTTGACGAGATTGAAGAGTAGTTTCTCGCGCTGAAAGGCGATGCTTCTAAGTGATAAAGCCAGCATGAATGCTGGCTTTTTTATATTTAGTTCACCACGACGTGCTCAACCAGATAAATGGTAGCATTAGCGAAACAGGTAAGTTCGTTTTAGACGCAGGGCGTAGTAATAACCCAGCAGCCCACCTAAGGTATTGCCTGCGGCAATCCCGATAAACAGCCCTTCGACATCATAGAGATACGAACCTAACCACGCGGCAGGAAGAGTGAATACAAATAGCCGCATCACGCTCCACTGAAAGGCGCGCATGGGTTGATGCAATGCATTCAATCCAGAGACAAGCATCATCACAATGCCTTGAAAGCCATAGCTCAGTGGCACCACCAGCAAATAGTGCCACAATAGATCGCGCACCGAGGGCTCTTGAGAAAATAGGGCTGACAAAGGGATGCTCAGCGGTACCATCATCGCAAAAATCATCAATTGAAATACGATAGAAAAACGCATGCTTAGGAACAGGCCAGCAAAGCTACGCTCAATATTTTTTGCGCCGATGTTTTGTGCCATAAAGGGAGTCAGTGCTGAGGTTAGTGACATCAAGACCAAAATGAGTATCGACTCAATACGCTGCGCGGCGCCGTAAGCGGCTACTGCAGCCGTGCCATGACTGGCCAGCATCATCATTAATAGCGCGCCAGAGAGTGGATTCATTGCATTGGAGAGTGCCGCTGGTGTGCCCACTTTTAAGATCTGCTGCCAATCATGCCATAAAGTAGGGAAATACGGCCATGCCAATAATTTTTCTCTTTTGATTAAGACATATAGCGATCCGCACAGTGCGCCTAACCAACTGAATGCACTGGCAATAGCAGCACCTTGGATTCCTAATTCAGGGAAAGGGCCATAACCAAAAATCAGCAGCGGATCGAGCAGACCGTTAATACAACCTGCGAGCATCATAATTTTAGCCGGTGTTTTGGTGTCACCCGTGGCTCGAATTGCGCTGTTACCAGCCATAGGAATAACGAGCAAAGGAATGGTCAAATACCAAACCTGCATGTATTGCTCAATCAAAGGGATTAAATCGTCAGTGGCACCAAGCAGTAGGAAGAGTGGCTTAATGGTCAGTAAACCCAGAATTGAAGCAAATGTCACCAGCACCACAGCCAGTAACACGCCGTGACTGGAAAAACGCGCTGCATTTTTAGCGTCACCTTGACCGAGTAAGCGGCCAATACTCGTCGAAAGTCCAATACCAATTCCCATGGTGATGCAGTTAACCGCAAAGGTGACGGGAAAGGTAAAACTGATGGCGGCAAGAGATTCGGTGCCCAGCAGTGAGATAAAAAAGGTGTCGACCAAGTTAAACATCAAAATCGCGATCAAACCAAAAATCATTGGGATCGTCATTTGACTGAGCACATTTGGAATTGGGGCGGTTAATAGGCCGTGTTTATCGTGCATTACTGGCAACGTAGGTTAAGCAAAACGTTAGGATACTTGATTCTGGCGATCGCGACTATAGCTGCTGGGATGGGAAGTGTGACGCGAGTGAAGAAACAAAAAAGGCCAGCAAATGCTGACCTTCTTAACGATAATTAGTGTGAATGATTACGCTTTTTTCGCTTCAGCTGCTGCTTTTGCGATAGCTGCAAAGCTTTTCGCATCAAGTGCTGCGCCGCCAACTAGAGCACCATCAATGTCTGGTTGTGCGAAGTAAGCTGCTGCATTTTCAGGTTTTACAGAACCGCCGTATTGGATAACGACATTCTTCGCGACTGCTTCTGATTTTGCAGCAATGTGCGCGCGAATGGCAGCGTGAATACGTTGAGCATCATCTGCTGTTGCTGCTTTACCTGTGCCGATCGCCCAGATTGGTTCGTAAGCGATGATCGCACCTTCTAGCGCTTCAACACCTTGAGTGTTGATCACAGCGTCAAGTTGACGTGCACATACGGCTACTGTTTCGCCAGCTTCGTTTTGTGCTTCAGATTCACCGATACAAAGTACTGGTGTTAGGCCATTTTCTTTTAGGAATGCAAATTTTTGCGCCACAAATTCATCGGATTCGTTGTGGTATTCACGACGCTCAGAGTGACCAATGATGATGTGTGTTGCACCGAATTCTTTCAGCATTGCTGGAGACATATCGCCAGTGAATGCGCCACTGTTGTGTACGTCGCTGTTTTGGGCACCCAGAATGATCGCGCTACCCGCATCGGTCAGAGTGCGCTCTGCTAGGTCAATAAAAAGTGCTGGTGGAGCAACGGCTACGTCAACACCCGTTACGCCTTCAAGCTCTGCATTCAGACCATTTAGCAGCTCAACAACCATCTCTTTGCTGCCGTTTAGTTTCCAGTTACCCATAACTACAGGATGACGCATAGGAATATCTCCATTATCTATCAAAGTTAAAATGAATGAATGTCAAAAATAAACGTGATTGCGAAAGAATATAACAGATAAAATCGGTCAGATCATGATTCGAGTCATGACTTTATGGGATCTTAGGCAATGTGTGACACCCCTTATCAGTGATCAGATAGACAGAATAGTCGATAATGGCTCGGATTTTACGAGATTAATTGCTTAGTGGCTGTTAAAAGAAAAGCTAGTGATACCAATAAGGCTCACTAGTGTTGAAATTTGATCATGAATGAAGAAAAGGAATTCGTATGCCCAACCTTGTTATGGAATACTCGAACTCTGTGGATGAACGTGTGAATGTTCAAGGGTTATTGGAAGATCTTCACCAAGTCGCACTTCGTTGCGGATTATTTGACGCTGACTCAGTGAAATCACGGGCGCTACGCTGCCACCATTGGTGCATTGGTGAGGAGGGCGACAGTGTTGATTTTATTCACCTCAGCTTTGATTTACTGTCAGGGCGAACACCTGAACAAAAAAGAGAGTTGTCACGTCAATTAATGGCGGTATTGCAACAGCAAGCTAGTCAAGTCAGGAGTCTGACCGTGAATGTGCGTGATATGGATAAAGATTGCTTCCAAAAGGTTGTAAATTAACCATTTTAGGTAACAAGATGTCGATTAAAGAACTGCTATTTTCATTTCAAGGACGCATCGGGCGCAAAGTATTTTGGATGTGGAATCTCTGTTATTACGCGTCCATTATGGGCTTCGCACTCGCTGCAAACCAAATATTTCCTGCCTATACGCACCTGATCTTGCCGCTGTTTTTGCTAGTGGTGTTACTGCCTGATTTGGCCATCACGGTAAAACGTTGGCATGACAGAGATAAGTCTGCTTGGTGGTTATTGCTTAATGTCCCTTTGGTGATAGGCCGTATGAGTATGCCTTTTGCCAGTGCCGAGATTGCCACTCAAGCTAGTATGACAGAGTCATTGGTATCGCTGGTCGCACTGGTTTGTGGCTCATGGATTTTCGTCGAATGTGGTTTTATGAAGGGAACGCAAAGCCGCAACTGCTACGGACCTGAACCAGAGTAAACTTGATAGAAAAAAATTGATGAAACAACAGGAGGCCAATGCCTCCTGTTGTTTTAAAAAGCTTCAAATAGCGAGGTTAACGCCAGTCGCTGTGGCGCGGCACAAATGGAATGATGGTCGCGCTCGGTTGAGTGCGCGCCGATTCGCCATCTAAGGCATTTCTAAATTTCATCATCTGTTCGCCGAGCTCACGCATCAGCATAACATTAGCATGGACAGGGTTTTTGCATTGGCTCACCACCAAGTCAATGTGACTTTGCTGAGCCCATAACCTGTCTTGCATGTTGTTGGAAGAGGAGAGGATCATCTCTTCACAGATATCTTTTTTCAGTTGCGTAAAGGCATCTGGATTATGTTTGGCAAGTTCAACCAACTCATCAAAAGAAGGTAAGGCCTGTTTTTGAGGGGGCTCCATATCTTTCTCCTTTACACTATTTCTCTGTTGATTATTTTATCAACACAATGAAAGCATAACCGATCAATGAGGTAGGAGTTGGAACGAAATCGCCATTTCTTACTAATGAGACGATCTTAGCGTGGTGTGATTTGATAACGGCAGCGACGCTCACCCATAATGATGTGTTCGCTCCGCTCAACTACATATTGCTCACCGATCAACGTTTGGAAAATATTAAGTTCAGATTGGCACAGATTAGGGCAGCGTGCCGCAGCTTTACAGATAGGGCAATGGTTCTCAATTAAAGTGTAACCGTTCGTTGATGGTATGAGCTCTGCCATATAGCCTTCTTGCTCACGAAGCGTCACTAGCTTAGCTAGTTTTTCTTCTAAACTGTGGCAATCAATTAATGCTTGTTGATACTGTGCTAATGTGTGAGCTTCACGCTCTGCCGCCACTTTGGCTAGTCCTTCTTTACCAAAAAGGTGCTCAACAGCATCAATCACTTGGATGATTAACTCGCCATGCCGATCAGCAAATTGGTCGTGGCCTTGTTGTGTCAAAGACCAGTGTCGAGTAGGGCGTCCGACTTTTACTTTGACATCATGAAACGCCACAATGCCATCATCTTCCAAACTTTGTAGGTGCTGGCGAGCCCCCATGGTGGTAATACCTAGGTCGTCGGCCAGTCGTTTAGCGGTTACCGCTCCATCGCGTTTGATGGTTTGAAGTATTCGGTCAATGGTTTTCATCGCATTCCTCTGTTTGCCTTATCTATTATGAAGAAGCAGCTTAATAAAGCAAATTATTGACTATACAGGATGAGCCGCTAGTAACTTTTGTCAGCACAGAACCAAGATTCGCTATCAATTCGTTAAATAGATCACAAAATTTTCGCTTTCCCCCCTTGGGATCCCTTGCTTGCTCCCCCACATATCACTCACGAGCTGAGTAATCAGCCTTTTCATAAACCTAACGGAAAATCTAATCAGGAGAGACGACCGATGAACATTCGTCCATTACACGACCGAGTTATCGTTGAACGCCAAGAAGTTGAATCTAAATCTGCTGGTGGCATTGTTCTAACAGGTTCCGCTGCAGAGAAATCGACTCGCGGCGTCATCTTAGCAGTAGGCAAAGGCCGAATCCTTGAAAATGGTTCGGTACAACCGCTGGATGTCAAAGTAGGTGATACGGTTATTTTTGCAGAAAGCTACGGTACTAAAACGGAAAAGATCGACGGTAAAGAAGTGCTCATTATGTCTGAAAACGACATCATGGCGATTGTCGAGTAAGCATTGAGTAATTTTTGCTCTGATTCAAAAACGATTGATTAAAAC
>NZ_NDIM01000091.1:0-13372 GCF_002241375.1 Vibrio sp. V19_P1S1T109
CCCCAAATCGGGAGCTCTGTTGATACTTTATATTATAGAGTGACGCCATATTTAGCGTGCGCGACGCGCCTCTACGGCACCAGCCAACTGACGCAATACCACTTCAGTATCATCCCAGCCAATACATGCATCCGTAATCGATTGACCATAAGTGGCCGCACAACCATCCACGAGATCCTGACGTCCTTCAACGAGATGAGACTCAATCATCACACCAAAAATAGCATGTTCACCCGATGCAATCTGCTCGCTCACATCTTGTGATACCACAAGTTGACGCTGGTACTGTTTAGAGCTGTTTGCGTGGCTAAAGTCAATCATCACTTTTTGTGGTAAACCGGAGATTTCTAGTTCCTGCTTGATAGCCGCGACATGTTGAGCGTTGTAGTTTGGCTCTTTACCACCTCGTAGAATGATATGGCAATCAGGGTTGCCTGCCGTTTGAATGATGGCCGAATGACCATACTTAGTGACCGACAAGAAATGGTGCGATGCACTGGCAGAGCGAATCGCATCAGAAGCGATTTTGATATTGCCATCTGTCCCATTTTTAAACCCAACCGGACAAGATAGACCCGATGCGAGCTCACGGTGAACTTGAGATTCTGTTGTACGAGCACCAATAGCACCCCAACTGATAAGGTCAGCCACATACTGCGGTGTGATCATATCCAAAAATTCGCTCGCTGTTGGCATCCCCATATCGGTCAAATCAAGCAGTAACTTACGCGCCATGCGTAAACCATCGTTAATTTTATAGGTATCATTTAAATAAGGGTCGTTAATGAGCCCTTTCCATCCGACGGTCGTACGAGGTTTTTCAAAATAGACACGCATGACAATTTCAAGGCGATCACCTAGTTCATCACGTAACACTTTAAGACGTTTTCCATATTCAACAGCCGCTTGAGGATCATGAATTGAACATGGGCCAATGATCACCAATAAGCGATCATCTTTATCTTGTAGAATATTATGAATGGCTTCTCGAGCCTGAAATGTGGTTGAAGAAGCAACTTCTGTTGCCGGAAACTTTTCTAGAACCGCAACAGGAGGTAATAACTCTTTAACTCGTTTAATTTTTACATCATCAGTCTGAAACATTGCTTACTTCTTCCTTATTCTTTTCTACTGCCTACCGAACAACGGACAGGTTGGATCTATACGCAGCCTTGCTTTCGGCTCTCCCCTGTAACTTATCTACTAAAAACCACAACTTCAATCATTATTTTCAACAAAAGGCAATATTGGCTACTTTTTTACAAAATTGTCACTGCGTAAAAAAATAGTTACACCTTTATGCTGGAACCCACAAATTAACGCTAATATGAGCTTCGTAGGTGCATTATCTCGTTGATATTGTTAAGGTAGGTGATAACAAAATAGCAACAAGATATTCAACCATGAATGCGATAGAGTTTGAAAAAGTAAACAAGTGGTACAATAATTTTCACGCTTTGAAAGACATTACTCTTCAGGTTCGTCGAGGGGAAATCTTAGTCGTTTGTGGCCCTTCAGGCTCAGGAAAATCAACATTAATCCGAACGGTCAATGGGTTAGAAGCTATCACCGCGGGCAAGATCATCCTGAACTCTAACCATTCCGACATCACACAGCCTGCGGGAAAAATCGGTATGGTTTTCCAGCATTTCAACCTTTTCCCTCACTTGACGGTGATTGAAAACCTTATTTTAGCTCCAATTCGTACACTGAAATTGAGTAAGCAAGCCGCAAGACAAAGAGCGAGCCATTTTTTACAGCGAGTGAATATTCTTGACCAAGCTGACAAATATCCGGTGCAATTATCTGGCGGTCAGCAACAGCGTGTTGCCATTGCACGCTCACTCTGTATGCAACCAGAAATTTTATTGTTTGATGAACCCACTTCAGCTCTCGATCCTGAAACCATCCAGGAGGTGCTGGATGTCATGGTAGATCTTGCTCAAGATGGCATCACCATGATGTGCGTCACTCATGAAATGGGTTTTGCCCGAAAAGTAGCGGATCGCGTCATTTTTATGGATGAAGGAAGAATTCTCGAGATCGCTACGCCGGAAGAGATATTTCGTCAGCCAAAACACCCAAGAACTCAACAGTTTCTCAACCAAATATTGAGCCATTGATGATAAAAGTACTGATAAAACCGATCTTCTCCGCTCTAGTACAGATAGTTCTACTGCTTGCGGGGATGGTATGGCTACTTGATTCTGGCGCACATGCTATGGGTTACCAGTGGCAATGGCATCGTGTGCCTGATTTCATCGCTTTTTACGACGAGGGGGAATGGTGGCCCGCGGAACTGCTCGAAGGGTTAGCCGTCACGGTGCAAATCTCAACGGTCAGCCTATTTTTTACGCTGGTCATTGGCTTAACAACCGCTTTGTTGAAGCTTTCCAATTCTGTGGTAGGGCGTTGGTTGGCCAATATTTATATTGAGCTTATCCGCAACACGCCGCTACTGGTGCAGATATACCTGCTCTATTTTGTGTTTGGCCCAGTGCTGGGCTTAGATCGCTTCTCTACCGCCATTTTAGCTTTGGCACTGTTTCAAGGCGCTTATACTGCCGAAGTGTTTCGTGGTGGTTTAAACAGCATTCCGAAGGGACAGTTTGAAGCGGCACGAACATTAGGGCTTTCTCGTTTTTATACCTATGTTGATGTGATCTTACCGCAACTTATCCAACGTACATTACCTCCACTGACCAATGAAGTCGTGTCATTAATTAAAAATTCGTCTATCGTCAGTGTGATGGCTATTTTTGACTTAACCACTCAAGGTAGAAATATTGTCTCAGAAACGGCGATGCCATTTGAAATATGGTTTACCGTCGCTGCAATTTATTTACTGTTAACTCTGTCTTTATCAGGGTTTTCAGCATGGTTAGAACACAAACTCGGGGCGCAATGGCGCGCTCAATAATCATCCTTAAAAGGAGAACATCATGCAGCAATCTGCACCAAAAGCGTGGCAACGCGCTGGATTGAAGGCTATCGCCGCTCTATCGCTCGGGTTGACCATGTTACTAGGGATAACCATTTCCATACCCGCCTTTGCCAGTGAAACGCCTAGCCTTGATAAAATCACTGAACGAGGCACATTGCGTGTGGGTATGTCTACGTTTGTGCCTTGGGCAATGCGCGACAAGCAAGGCGGCCTAATTGGCTTTGAAATTGATGTTGCCAAACGTCTTGCTGAAGATTCAGGTTGGAAAGTGGAATTTGTACCTACCGCGTGGGATGGCATTATTCCAGCACTCTTAGCACAGAAATTTGATGTCATTATCGGCGGCATGTCTATCACTCCTGAGCGCTCGAAAAGCGTCCTGTTCACTGCTCCCTATTCACATTCAGGAGTACAACTTGCCGCTAATCAGTCCCTCGCTAAAGGATTTTCCACCATTGAAGACTTCAACTCTCGTCGAGTGACTATCGCAGCGCGACGCGGAGCATTTACCGTTCAAGTCGCTCGTGAAACCTTCCCCAAAGCCAAAATTCTGCAATTTGATGACGATGCACAAGCCTTTCAAGAAGTATTAAACGGCCAAGCACACGCCGTGATTGCGTCAAGCCCTAAACCTGAACATGAAACAGTGAAACACAGTGACAAACTGTTCATTCCTTTCAATGAACGGTTGTCCAAAGGAAACGAAGCGTTTGCCGTTCGCTTAGGTGAAGAGGACAAAAAAGCCTTTTTTGATCAATGGATTATTGAAAGAACTAATGACGGCTGGTTGAGTGAACGCTACGAATATTGGTTCTCAACACTAGATTGGCAAAACCAAATCGTCTCAGGGCAATAGCCTGAGGGGCGGATGTGAATAGAACAAAAACCATGCTGTATGAAAAACGGAGCCTTAAACCATGGCTACGATTATCGCTCAATAAGCTCGATTATGCGTTACTCGTAGCACTGTTAGGCTTTGTTATTTGGTTAACGCACCGAGCCGAGCTTGGGGTGAATTATAATTGGCGTTGGCAAGAAGCTTTTGCTCTGATTTTCACCCCAACGAGCCATGGTGCTATCCCTTATTTCTTTCAGGGGTTAGTTGCCACTTTGCGCTTAAGTGTCTGGGCGATGGTGCTGGCCCTTGTGTTAGGCACACTGCTTGGCGTAGCACGCCACTCTCAGTTTTCGTGGTTCAGAATTCCGGCTAACGCTTTTGTGCAATTAGTTAGGAACATTCCGCCGCTGGTTTTCGTGTTCATTTTTTATTTTTTTGTCTCCAATCAACTGATCCCGTTGTTGGGCCTAGAAAACCTACTACGGGAACACCATGAGCCAACCAATGCCATTCAGCATTGGCTGTTTGGTCCTTCTCATCTATGGGAAAATTTGTTCTCTGGAATTGTGTGTATTGGGATGCTTTCATCGGCCTACATCGCTGAAGTTGTTCGTTCAGGTTTGGCCGGAATCGCTCAAGGTCAATGGGAAGCAGCGCACTCTTTAGGGCTGTCTCGATGGGTAAAATACCGATACGTCATTGCCCCTCAAGTATTGGCGGCGATCACGCCGGCTTTAGCTGGGCAAGCGATTTCTTTGGTCAAAGATTCTTCGATTGTATCGCTAATTTCAATTCAAGAAATGACGTTTGTTGGCACAGAAATCGCTAACTCTTCTGGGCTTATTTTTGAAATATGGTTGTTAGTGGGCGCTGCATACTTAGGTTTATGTTTAAGCCTCTCTTTACTGTTTAGGCGGCTCGAGCTACGCAGTTTACGCCATCTCTCGCTTCATCACTCTAACTAGATAACACGGAATTTGTCAGCGTCAGTTGCGCAACCAATCAAAGAGAAGCAACACGTGATGAGAAACAAAATAAGAACGATGTTTAGCGATTGCGCCCCCATTATTGAGAATGAATATCAGTTAGAATCAATTCAACATGAATGTAAGAAGGTGAAACCATGATGCAACACGTTTCCGAATGGTTAGAAAAAGATCCCGATCCTAAAACTCGCCAAGAACTACAAGCACTAGTCGATCAGCATCAGTTAGATGAGATAAAAGCTCGCTTTCAATCACGTCTTGAGTTCGGCACCGCGGGTTTACGCGGCATGGTGGGATGCGGCCCTAATCGTATGAACCGCCTGGTAATTCAAGAAACGGCGACGGGTTTAGGGCACTACCTCATTCAACAAGTCAGCAATGCCAAAACACGTGGGGTGGTGATTGGCTATGATGGCCGGCCAGATTCTCAGCAATTTGCACATGATACCGCCTCAGTACTCGCCGCGCTGGGGATCAAAGTGTATCTCACGCATAAAGTGGCACCGACCCCAGTAGTCGCTTTTGGGGTAAAACACTTTAATGCCGCCGCCGCAGTCGTAGTCACCGCCAGTCACAACCCACCCGAATACAATGGCTTTAAGGTGTACTGGGAAAATGGTGCACAGATTATCCCGCCTCACGATTCAGGTATTGCAGCAGAAATCGACTTAGCGGCAACTCGAGCTATTTCTCTGATGCCGTTAGACAACGCGCACCAACAAGGCCTTTTGCAATGGCTAACAGAAGAGTATTACCAAACTTACCGTCGTACCCTCAATCAAAGCCCATTGTTGAACCACCACACTGATCCGCAATGCCTTACCATTGCGTATACCGCGATGCATGGTGTCGGCGCTGAGATGGCTGAAACTTTGCTGCATGACGCTGGGTTTACCCATGTCATCAGTGTGAAAGAACAACGCGAACCAGATGGCCGTTTCCCGACCGTCAACTTCCCGAACCCTGAAGAGCCGGGGGCGATGGATATGGTTATCGCGTTAGCTCATGCTGAAAATGCACAACTGGCCTGCGCCAACGACCCAGATGCCGACCGATTTGCTGTTGCCGTACAACGAGCGGATGGTCAATACCAAATGCTGACTGGCGATCAAGTTGGCACACTATTTGGGGACTATTTGCTCTCCAAAACCGATGCCTCAAAGCAGTTGGTTGGCAACACCATCGTCTCATCCAGTTTACTCGGTAATATTGCGCAGGCGAAAGGTGCAAAATACTACCAAACCTTGACTGGCTTTAAATGGTTGACTAACGTGGCGATGCAACAACAAAGCGATGAACAGCAGTTCTTATTCGCCTATGAAGAAGCATTGGGTTACACCATAGGGCAAAGCGTTTGGGATAAAGATGGCCTTTCGGCCATGGTGGCATTTGCACAACTAGCGGCCGAATTATACAGCCAAGGTAAGACTATTTGGGATCAACTCGAAACCATTTACCGCCAGCACGGTTTTTACATTAATGCACAACGTAGCATTAAGTTAGACCCTAACTCACCGCCGATCGGTGATAAGCTTCGCGCCACACCGCCAACGGAAATCGCCGGTCGAAAAGTGCTCATGATCGACGATCTCAAATCACTAACACGTTATATTGCCGATGGAACAACGCAAGCGATTCAACTTCCTGCTAGTGATGTATTGACCTATAACTTGGAAGGCGGAGCGAGAGTGATTGTGCGCCCATCAGGCACAGAGCCTAAATTGAAGTGCTATTACGAGGTCGTTGGAACCTTCGAAGCAGAAGAAGATTTCGCCAGCGCCGAGAAAAAAGCCGACGAGCAAATGGCGATGCTCATCGCAGAGCACCAACACAGTTTGTAGCGCTCATTGCCGGATAGGCACAACGAAATAACAGGCCGCCTTCAGTTCACTGTTGGCGGCATTTTTATTTCATCTGTTTAGGTTGCGCACCATCGCGACACTCTTTTGCCTTCAGTGGATAACACTGATATGCGCAATTTTGTACAATCGCTTGACCCAACCTTGTGGCTTGATAGATTCATCACTTCCAGCAAAGGAATTACTATGGATAGCACACTATTGAACCACGTACATTTGGAACCTAGAGGTCGCCTCTTTGGGCAAGGCGCATTGGCCATGCTACCGCTGAGTATTGCCGTTTTACCATGGGGCTTATTGGCGGGATCATTTGCGATTGAAAGTGGCCTGACCGTATTAGAGAGCCAAGCACTCTCTGCGGTTTTATTTGCAGGCTCAGCGCAACTCGTCGCCACGGGGATGTTTAAAACAGGTGCAGGGCTGTTGACTCTGCTGATCACCACATTTTTCATCACTTCTCGCCATTTTCTCTACAGCGTTTCCATGCGCAGCAAAATCAGCCCACTCCCGACACGTTGGCGTTTAATTCTGGGTTTTCTGCTCACTGATGAGCTGTTTGCGGTCTGCGGACAACAAAATGAAAAACAGTTTAACCGTTGGTACGCGCTTGGTGCGGGTTTAAGCTTCTATTTAGTTTGGAATTTGGCCACACTGGTCGGCATTATTGCAGGCAGCTACATCCCCGCTTTAAACGAGTTGGGGTTGGAATTTGCAGTCGCGGCTACTTTTATCGCCATTGTCATTCCGAACATTAAAAACATACCGATACTCGTTGCTGTCATCAGTGCCCTAGTGTTATCGGTAAGCCTGACTCTTTGGCAAGTTGAAGGTAGCTTAATGCTAGCAAGCATTGGCGCAATGTGTGCAGGTTATGTTTCTGAAGTTTTACTCTGTTCGAGCAGGAGGAACCAACGATGATTCTGCTTTCTATCCTCGCCATGACCGCTTTGGTCTTTATGAGCCGTTATCTGTTCTTAGAGCCTAAATTACCGCTGCGTCTCAACCCAGTTATCCAGCGCTTACTCACTTATTCTAGCCCTGCTGTATTAACTGCTATTTGGGCTCCGATTGTGTTCCTGCCAGAGCAAACACTTTGGCTTGATCGCCATAATCCCTACTTGTGGGCCGCAGCATTAGCGGGACTGATTGCATGGAAAACCAAGAATGTCCTGCTGACCACGATCATCAGCATGGCGACTTTCTTTTTGCTAAATTTAACGCTCTTAGCCCATTAAAGACAGAGGCTGCGGTGAATACTGATAATAACCGCAGCCCGAATAGCGCAAATCAGTTTTATTGCGCTAGCCATTCAATCTCGATTAAGGTCTGCTCTCCACATTTAAGACGCCCTAAAAAGAGATCGCCACAATGCACTTCTCCAACTCCTTGTGGCGTTCCGGTCATCACAACGTCACCATCACGCAGTGATGTGTAAGATTTCAGCTCTTCTAAAATGATGGCGGGTGAATAGATCATTTGGTTTACACCACCGCACTGAACCCGAACACAATTGATGAATAGCTCTAACTGCAACTTATTGATGTCGATACCATGCAATGGCACAAATCGGCTAAGTACTGCTGAACCGTCAAATGCTTTCGCCCTCTCCCAAGGTAAACCTTTTGCTTTAAGCTGAGATTGCAGTACTCGCTTAGTCAGATCTAACCCCAAACCAACCGCGCTATATTGACCTTTTTTGATCAAAAAACAAATTTCAGCTTCATAGTGAAGCGTCTCTTGGTGAAACGAGGATAGAGTGGTTGTGATGCTCGTGTTGGGTTTATTAAACACCACCATTTGTTCTGGAATTGTGTTATTAAGCTCTTGAATATGTTCAATATAGTTCCGTCCAACACACAATACTTTAGACGGGGTTATCTTCTGTTTATCCAAACGAACCGAATACATATACTCTTCCTTGAGATGACTAAGATCGTCGAGTTTACCTCATCTACAGCGCGAGTGAATGGATTTGCATCTTCATTAGATAAAAGTAAGATCTTCGACTCAAAATTCATGGCACCTTGATTATTTTGAACATCACTACATAACATTCTCTTTAATAAATCATCAATAAAAACAACATGTAAACATCATGAATCAGTAATTAAACATTCATTTAAAACATCTACTTTACTCACATCAAACCGTTCGAGCACTGAAGCTCATTGATTATGGATAAGGTAAATAAAATGAAAAAAGCAACAATCGCAACCGCAATTCTTACAGCATTGGTATCAGGTTCTTCTTTTGCTGCGACTGTTTACAAAGCGGATGGAAATGAGCTTAAAGTTGGTGGACGTGCAGAATTTCGTGGCGATTTCGGTGGTGATGACAAAGGCAAAGAAATTGAAGGCACGATGAAAAACAAAAGCCGTGCGCGTTTGAACATTACAGGTTCAACAGAAATCTCTGACTCTTTGAAAGGTTTTGCAACCTATGAAGCAGAGCAAACGGTTAATTCCTCCGCCAGCAACGATAAAAATTCTGATTTCAACCAACGTTACTTATTTGCAGGTTTACAAGCTGATTTTGGTGCTATTTCTGTCGGCCGCCAAGATACGGCTGGCGTGCAAATTTCTCAAATGTCAGACATCGGTACTTATACTGGCGCTCAAAAAGAGTTCATCAACGCAGGTAATGAGCAAATCAACAACACTTTCCTCTACGCAGGTACATTTGATGCCCTCAATGTGAAAGCAAGCTTTATTGCAGGCGAAGAAAAAGACACCGATGGCTTTGGTCTTTCTGCAATTTATAACTTACCTATCGGCCTTGGTTTAGGCTTGGGCTACGCAAGCAACGATAATGGCACAGGCCAAGGTGCGGCGAATCAAATTATTGCCGGTGTGAATTACACGTTGGACGATTTGTACTTAGGCCTGACCTATACACAAGGGGATTTGGACGATAAAGCGAAGAGCGAATTCAACGGGATTGAATTTGCTGCGCAATACAAAATCACAAGTAACTTCCGCTTAATTGGTGTGTATCAAAAAACGGAAAATGAAACTGCAAACGTCAAAACGACGAAAAGTGATTTTGCTGAGTTGACGGGACGTTATGATTTCAATAAATCAATCTACACTTACGTTGCCTACAAAATGAACAACCTAGATAAAAAAGACCTCGGCACTGCGTATGATGCAAAAGACTCTATTCGCCTAGGCCTACGTTACAACTTCTAATTTTAATTATACGAACGCATATACTCCCTAAGGATTTTGTCCTTTTGGCCAGGCACCCGCTTGGCCTTTTTTATTTTCCGCATTGCACCACAAAGAAACACATTGCACTAGGCTAGACCATACTTAACAGAGCCAACAATATAAGTTCACTATTTTTCAATAAGTTAAAGGTGGCACACAACTTGCGATGTAATAAGTACAAATGCATGGCAGCGTTTGTGCTTCTTTTCAGTGCTAAGGCAGAGCACTGGCCGTTCATGTTCTTTCGCCCTCTTTTTAGGGGGCTTTTTTTATCCCATCACCACAGCCCATACGCAAAATGTTTGGCGTTTCAGACAAGTGGAAATCAGCAGGGATAACACTTGCTCAAATTTATTGAACCACTCCATTCATTTCAGAGATTGGTTTAACGCTGATAAGTCAGTATGATTCAACGACTTTTTCTATAACCCTCTTCTCTATGACCAAAATACTTCACCACCCAATCCAAGGGGCAAGTTGGATGCTAATCGCAGGCCTTGCCTTTGCGATAGTCAATAGCCTTGCTCAAGTCGCCAGTATCAATTATGGCCTGTCATCTACCACGGTGGCGCTGGTTCAATATGCCATCGCGTTAGTCGTTATTTTGCCGTATTTATCAACGTTAGGGATCCGCTACTCGCTGCGCACCGAGCATTTAAGCATGCATATTTTCCGTGTGTTTTTATCTGTGATTGGCATACAGCTCTGGTTATGGGCACTCGCCTATCCGGTGCCCATTTGGCAAGGTATTGCACTGCTGATGACCTCTCCTCTGTTTGCCACGATTGGCTCAGGCCTTTTTTTAAAAGAGAAAGTGGGTACAGCACGCTGGGGAGCAACATTAACTGGCTTTGTCGGGGCGATGATCATCCTTGAACCTTGGGCTGACGATTTCAACTGGGCATCGTTGCTGCCTGTTGGCGCGGCATTTTTTTGGGCTTGTTACTCTTTGATGGTGAAAAAACTGTCTGCCCATGACTCACCGTCTACTATGGTGGTCTACCTTTTGGTACTGATCACACCGTTCAATCTACTGCTCGCTTTACCAGATTGGCAAACACCGCAAGAAGGTACTCTGTGGCTCATATTGCTTTTTGCGGGTGCGATGACGGCACTGGCTCAATGGGCGATCGTTAAAGCCTATGCGGTGGCAGATGCGTCTTTTGTGCAACCTTTTGATCACGCTAAGCTGCCACTGAATGTTTTGGCGGGTTGGTTAGTGTTTGGCTGGGCACCACCTGGGCGGTTATGGCTTGGCGCTGCCATCATTATCGCTTCAGTGGCCTTTATTACTCACTGGGAAACAAAAAAGTCTTCGCGTTGAAATAAAAACTCACTCAACTCTTTCCTATTCTCTAAGCAATGCTTCTTGAGGAAAACACGATGGCAAAACCGATAAAAATCACACTATATCGATGGGCTGGAAGTTGGGGTCCATTTAAAGTCACCATCCCTTGCGGCGAGTGTACGCTCACCAAGGACATTTTGACTGACACCTTCAATAATGAATTGGAGGGCATTCCCATCGAGTTAGAAGTCAAAGACTGGCTATCGCACTGGTGGGAACCCTTGAAACTTGGCGCATGGCACGCCCCAATATTGGTCGTTGAAGGTAAAGTGATCAGCCAAGGAGAAGCATTAAATCGAGGTGTTTTAGTTCAGTCGGTGATCAAAGAGTGGGCACAACGTGACGAGTTAACTGGCAATATTGTGTATGGAAAAGCCACTTGCCCATACTGCGTCAAAGCAAAGAAATTGCTGGATGAAGCGGGAATTCAATACACCTATCATGATGTAGTCAAAGAAAGTGCGGCGCTGTACCGGATGATCCCAGAAGTTAAAGCCATCATTGGTCAAAAAACGCCCGTCACCGTGCCACAAATTTGGCTAGAAAGCCGCTATATCGGTGGGTGTGATAAATTGGAAGATTGGCTAACCAAAAAAAGTCAGTAGTGCCCCAGAGCATCTGGTTACTTTAGAAGAAAAAGTACTGACGCCTCAGAAACCGCCGACTCTTTAGTCAGTAATGGTATACGGGCTCTTTGTGGACGAATGGTGGACGAATTTGCACAGTCATTTTTACCCCAGTAAATAAAGCAAAGCCCCAGCTTGTTACCAAGCTAGGGCTTTTTAATTCTTAGGCATTCACTATTTGCTGAATTTCTTCACTAGCGTTTTAATGAAAGACTTTTTCTTTGCTTGTGGTTTGCCATGCATTGCATCATACATCGCTTTTTTTGCGATCAGTTGACCAACGTAAGCACCACCTAATTCATAACCCATGAATCACCTCAAAATGTAATTTATTTACCTGACGAGGTGTATATTAGTCCAAAAAAGAACAAAAACAAGACTTGAGTCACAAAATAAAGTAATTAATTTTCAGTTAACCGCGTTTAGGCTGCTTATAGGTTTTACCAGCAGCCAAGTAAGTTTCTTTCTGCTTAACTTCAAACATGGTTTCAAAAAACCAAGCAACAAACTTAATAACGTTATCGCCTTCATTCATAATGTGTTCGACAAACTCTTCTTCTTCACCTTGCTCATTTTCTTGCAACACGACGTGGTAAATGCGTTGCTCCCCATCCACTTCGGCTAAAGCAAACTGACCCACTAACGATAAGGCTGCTTCAGCAATATCTTGATCTTCACATACTTTCAGCATATCTAACGCTTGAGGAAGTGTTTTTTGCTCGCACAAGCTTTTGACTAATGCTTGAAATTCATCTTGTTGCATTGATTTTTCCGTTGAATTAATGTCGCCGAGATTATACCTCAAATTATTTCTCTTGTGCCGACATGTACGATGTAAATGCACCACTAGACTTAAACCACTTCAAACCGGAAGGGTATAAACAGCATTAAGCGAATTTGGTTTGACGTAAGCGATAGGAAGAACACAACACCAAAAACATAGCGCAACTGGTTGCTAAATAGAACCAGCCTAGCGACATCTGACTCGTGATCCATCTTTCCACCAAGTATCCCCCTAAAAATCCAGCTAAACACATTTGAATGGAGCCAGATAGAGCCGCAACGGAACCCGCTTGAGTTTTGTGTGGCCCGAGCAGCATGCTGGTGGATAATGGAAATGAGATACCTTGCGCAATCGTTAACCAAGTAAATCCCCACACTAAATTGAACACGCTCATCGGTGTTATCAGTAACCAAACACCGGCAAAAGCCATAATGACAATCGCCAAAGCAAGTAAACGTTGGGATGAAAAACGATCATTGAGTAAGTTAACGGCAACACTGCCTATCATCAAACCCGCGGAAGGGACGATCATTACGGTTCCATAATCGGCGGCCGTTAACCCCAGCTTGTTTTGCAAGAGAAAAGGCAGCACCGACAGAGTCACTAAACTAGATAAATAGCTGATCCAGTTGTAACTGGCGCTGGTCAGCACTTGGGAATTTTTCAAGAGTAGCAAATAGTTATGCAATACGGCCTTCGGTTGAAACCGATGTTTCGCGTATGGCAACGTTTCTGGCAATATCCACCAACCTAAAATAAAAATGGTACAGATATACAC
>NZ_NDIM01000296.1:0-13254 GCF_002241375.1 Vibrio sp. V19_P1S1T109
AATCCCTAACAAATCTATGGGGGTGATATGCTCAAAAACAAGGTAAACAAGCCAGAAATACTCAACTTCATGAATATAATTTAGGTTAAAGGATGTGTGTGATATTCTGAAAAATGATACTGTTAATACTCAATTTTTAGGCAGAACAACAAGAAAATATTGTTTTTCTGGAAAAGACTGAGAAGCCTTATCACACATAACTTTCCAGATTTAGTTCAGAAACCACTTGTGTTGGTATCTTGTTACTATGTAGATCATGGTCTGGAAAATCCACCCTGTAGATTTGTAATATCTGGAAACCATACTAGCCTCTATGTATATCAAATACATTGGAGGCTGGTATGCTAATAAGCACTTAGGTCAAATAGAGACATGTGGTTGAATACCTATGTTGATGTCGGTAACACCACCATAGGTTAGTTAATATTGTTTAAAATTAGTCCGCAACATCATCATCCGGAATAAGGGAACCAATATTATACGCTTCCAGTTTTACGCTTTTGAGAAGATAAGAATCAAAATTGAAAATGGTTAAAGTCCCTGGGCTGGCAGGCAACAGATGTTCAGGTGACAAATTTAAGAAAGCTTTACATGCCGCTCGAATAACGCCGCTATGAACCACGGCCAAGAGGTCACTTTGCTCTTCATACACTTTATTACGTAATACAGCATTAATTCTATCGCAAAAATCAAACCAGTTTTCCCCACCTGCTGGAGTGTAAGCACCTGCTCGCCAATCGTGGTACTTATCTGCCTGATTGAATAATAGATCTGGTTTTCTACACCCTGTCCACTCTCCCATATTGAGCTCTCTGATCTCTGGGCATTTGAGTGCTTCGGGATATCCGATTATTTCGGATGTTTGCACAGCTCGCCCCAAATCAGATGTAATCACGCGTGTTGGTGCTAGCTGATGGACAAAGTGTTTTATAGCTTGTGCTTGTTTGATCCCTCTCTCAGATAGCTCTGAATTATCATGTCCTTGCAGGCGTGATTCTTTATTCCACAATGTTTCACCATGTCGAAGTAATATCAGTCTCATGTTTTTTCCTTACCGAGTAAAATTAAAGTCCATACCCAAGAATTTGGAACCACGTAAATATTGCTATTGAGATAACAGAAGCGCCGATGAAACAGGTAATTAACCCGTATTTCATTTGGTCTAATACACTGAAATATCCCGTCGAGAAATAAATTGCATTCACTTTTGAATGCGGAGGTAACGTGATGGTGTACGTTAAGGTGAAAGATGCCGCCAAAGCTAAAGTTACCGGATCCATACCTAAAGTCTTAGCCAGAGCGATAATCGAAGGTATAAGGATCGTGGTCTTTACTGTTTTACTTGTAAATATCAGGTGACTATACATGCAAATAAAAACGACAATCACATACACAGCCGTATGACTCATACTTTCGAGACCAAGGCCATAAACTAGCTTGCTTATTAAAAATTCAGCACCCTTGCTGGTCTCCAGAGCATTACCAACGGAATACGCACCCGCAGCAAAAATCATCAGGTCCCACTTGATATTGGATTCATTCCAAGTCAGAAGCCCTATTTTGGGCAACAAACATAAAATCGCGGAGATTACAGCAGTCATGTATACACTAATGCTAAACCCAAACATGGCTTCGTGATAGCTTTCTGTAGCCCAAAGAAAAACCGCATTACAGAAGATAAATATCGCTTTCTTCTCATTTAGTGTGAGAAAACCAAGCTGGCTGCGTTCTTCTTTTAACTTTTCGAGAGAACCTTCGAAGTCAACCTCACCTTTAAATTTAAACAGTTTGATACCGACGAAGAACGCTATCACCATGCCCAAAATAGCTAGGGGAAATGCAGCCGTAAGCCAGTCCATGTAACCAACAGTTCCTCCCGCTTGCGAGTTAATAAAACCAACCGCAATAATATTAGCGGCAGTTCCCGTCATAACCCCTGATGTTGCAAGAGCATCGGCTTGCACTCCTTGAAGCATCATTAGTTTTCCAAAATTACTTTTCCCTGGAATGGCTTTATATACGTCAAGTAAAATTAAACAGATAGGTACCATCAATGCAGCACGAGCAGTAGTTGAAGGGACAAAGAATACCAAGCAGAAATTAATGAGGATAAGAACAAACAGCGCCCGTTTCGGTGTCTGGCCAAACTCAGTTATCATCCACAAAGCAAAGCGACGAGCAAGGTTAGATTTGATCATAGCCGCTGTTAATATAAAAGCAGAGACCATCAACCAAATCACATTATAACCTAAAGTCGCAAAAGCAACTTTCTCTTTAGTTACAGTCCCCGTAAGTACTAGTAATACAATTGCGATCATCGATGTTAGATAAATTGGGATCGAACCACATACCCACATAATGAGGGCTGCACAAAATATTGCTATCGACTGCTGGCCCTGAAGTGTAAGTCCATCTGGCGTCGGCATCACAAATATAAAAACCATAACGAACACTGCCAACGGTATTCCTATCGATTTCAACGTGATTTTTCTTAGTAATGGTGGTTCACCATCGCCTAATTGGTATTCCTTGTCTTCTTTCATTCTGAGTTCTCCATGTGTATGTAAGGTACACACCCAGTATAAAAATGTGGGGAAATAATAATAATTGTATTAGTATATATTAAGCATAAATTATTTTTATGGTCTTGTATGAACTTAAGTCAACTAGAAGCATTTCTATTACTGGCGGACGGTTTGAGTGTGACAGAAACATCTGAACGATTGCACTGCACTCAACCCAGTATCAGTATTAAGATAAAAAAACTAGAAGAGCAGTTGAAAACGGTTTTGTTTGAGAGGATAAACAACCGCCTTCATCTCACACCTCAAGGTAAACTTTACCAACAATATGCGTCACAGATCATGAATATGATTGATACGTCTTCTCGGCATATGAGACAGTTTGACGATCCGAACAAAGGTGAAATCAAATTAGGCGCTAGCCATTTTGTGGGCGTTTATTACCTCCCTCAAGTTATTGCGAAGTTTAAAAAACAGTATCCATTAGTTAGATTTAGTATGGATATTTCGAAGTCCCATCAGCTCCTTAGAAAATTAAATCAGCAAGAGTTAGATTTTTTGGTCATGGCAGATAATGTTGCCTTTGACGAGAATGAGTATAAGTTGGAGAGCTTTTTAAGTGACCCATTTGTGTTGATTTGTGCTCCTGGACATCAGTTGGCAAAGAAGCAATCATGTCATTTTTCTGAAGTTTTAACCCAAACATTTATCATTAAATCTAAGAAGTCGACCACAACGTCTTTTTTGCTGGCGAAATCACAAAGCATTTCTTCTTATGACGGGATCACGAATAGTATTGAAATTGACAGTATTGAAGGCATTAAACAAGCCGTTATTCACGGTTTAGGAGTATCTATTGTTTCAAGACTATCCGTTGAGCAAGAAATAAACGCCGGTTTATTACATGCATTGACTATCGATGATATTAACTTTACCCGAGGTGTTCGGTACATTCACCATAAAAATAAATATCTTTCTCCTGCGACCCAAAATTTTTTATCTATGCTTAAAGGAGTTGTTGATTAAATCAATGAACTCTTTTGATATATAATAGCAAAAATCATCCTGTCATAAAGATAACCTCAGAATATGCTCTTAAAGATGATTAAAATCCCACCAAGGTAATTTTCCCTTGGGCTAACGCCCCCATTTGGCAGGAAAAATCGACCCGTTTATCCGCTTCTTTGGCAAATAGGGTTTCGAGCTTTTCAAACGATTGAGGGATAAAACTGATATTTTTTAACTTCAAGCTTTTTCGGGTTTGATTATCAAGAAACGCTAATGCGGAAGCACTTAATACTTTCTGGCAAGTATCGAGAATATCTTTACTGACCATTTTGCTGTGTACCGCTTGTTGTAGTTGCTCTTTGGTAATGCTGGGGTTGCCTTTAGCAAAGACACAAACGGCGTAGATATCAAGCAGTGCCACCGCGCGCGGCTTTTGCGTTTCGCCATCTTCATAGACTGCCATCAAACAAGGAATTTTACTCTCATCAAACGATTGGCGACGAATATTATTCAGCACGATATCAGCACCTACCGCTCTTTTTAGCAGCTTCTCTAGCTGCGAAAGCTTTGGTAAAGCCAACTCATCTTGCAGCTCAACCATTTCATCTAATTCAATGCAGCTCTCTTCCGCTCCTTGCACTAAAGGAAGCAACTTTTGGTGCAGTTCACCATCGTCAAACGGTTTCGATAACACAAACGACGCTCCAGCTTCAAGCGCCTGTTTGATTTGTTGCTCATCGGCCACCGTGGTGAGCATTGCTACTTTTATCCCGAGCTTACGTTTGGTTATCGCTTGTGTCAGCTCCAGCCCCGTCATGCCGGGCATGTGCCAATCTGTTAAGACAATATCCGGCTGCCAACTGCCAATCAGCTTGAGTGCGGCCTTACCATTGTCTGCCTTTTGAATGGACAAACGTCGGTAGCCAAACGCCTCTAAGGCTCGTCTGACTATTTCAAGTGTCGCTTTACTGTCATCAACAATGAGAATCTTCACAGCACATTTTTCTATGACCTAACTTGTTCAAAGTATAGGCACATTTTTTTACAACAACTAAACTTACCTGAAAATACAGCAACAAAAGTGGGTTTATGTGATGCCAATACAAGAGTTCCTCACCGAAAAGGTTTTATCGCTCTTAGCGATCGATCTCGGGCTTATTATCTTGTTGGCTTGGTTTTTTATCCTACTGCTGATCCTGCGTGAGTTTAGGAAATTTGCGCATGGTTTTACTCGTAATAAAAGTAATAGCGATGAAGACACGCTTCATTTATGCCAACAATCCGTTGAAAATGCGTTGAACTACACCGCAGAGCATAGCTCGACTCTGAATGATTTAATCATCATTCAAAAAGCGCTCGAGCAACAGGTTTCTCTCATCAAAAATTCCTCTTCTCAGGGCATTAGTGCCGAAGATCAGGCTTCAATTGATGAGCTCAATGAGAAATTGAGTAAATCGCATAAGTTGATCCGCAAACTGAAAGGCGATCTCGATAAAAGTGTGAAAGGGCTACGAGTGACTCGTAAAAAACTCTTTGCTCAAACTGATACCGTTGACAGTTTGAAAGAAGAAAAAGCCACCATCGAAAAAGAGTTTGAACAGTTAGAAGCGGAATACATCAAGATCAGTAAAGCAGGTGATTTCTACGAAATGGCAAAAAATTATCAAGCCGAGAAAAAAGAACTACTAGAGACCATTGAGAAATACAAAGAGCAAGCCAAACAAGGTGGCACTTCTGTCGATGTCGAAGCGATGAAAAAACAGTTGTATCACATCAGTAAAGAAAAAGATTTTATCGAACAACGCTATCTACAATTACTCGAAGAGGGAAAGAAAGAGTAGCGCTGCCGCCATTTCTGACGGCAAACTGAGACACTTATTTAACGCAAATCACATTGAGTAATGAGGAACCTTTCAGTTGGCTGACTTTACCGTTGGTAAAAAGCCCTTTTTGCGACCATCCCCAATAAGGTAAGTGCATTGGCCATTGGTTACTGTCCATCTGTTTTGAATCCAAAAGGCGTTGCCACTCTTCTTCCGTTACCAAGCGCATCGCCATTTTTTGGCAGGTTTTTTCTGCCACCTCATAGTTTAGGCGGCTCCATGCTAAGCCATGTTCCATATAGAACTGTTCATCACTCGAACGTAAATGAGGCACCACAAACTGCAAACCGTTTGCGGTGGTGCTCAAACGAATTTCAACCGCTGGCGGAACATTAAGAGCTGGCGCTTTGGTTGATGGTTTCGTTGATAATGGCGAACTCGCCATTTCCACTTGTGGTTTCGGTAAAGACTTTTTGGTGATTTGTTTTGCGGCAGACGTTGCTTGAGCGGAAGTTGTCTTTTTTCTCGGCGAGCTAGACTGTGCGCGCCCTTTGACAACCTCACGAATGAAAGCTTCTTTGTAACCGGGGATTTGCTGGATAAGAGGCAGTTCTTTTTTTACTTGCTCATAATCAGTATAAGGACCGATTAAGCAACGATACGTTTTCGCTTCTGGTTTTAGCCATACATCGGTAGAAATATGGGTATAAAACGCTTTGGCTTTCAGCAAAGATAATGGCTTATTTAACACACCACACTGAATCCAAAAAGTGGATGATTGCCCTTTGGGCTTTTTCTTTCCCCATAAACCTTGCCCTATTGGGCATGCTTTATCAAGAATGGGCAGCTGATCGACAGAAGCTTGAGTCGCATCACAAAGAAAATCGTCCGCCCAAGCGGGTTGAAATAAAGCCAGCGACGCCAACACCGTTAGGCTTGATGTCACACACAGGGTCGTTTTCCGCATCAGGGTCATCATATTGAGTCCATATACTTGCTTAATAGTAGTGACAACATTACCGATTCAATGTTCCCTAGTTCAATGGATTTGGGTTGGGTATAACAAAAATACTAGCAAAAAAAGAGCCGCATTTGACGGCGGCTTTTAGTTTAGGGATTTTCTTTAGCAAAAATCAATTGCCACATCACCCTTTGTAAATTTTTGGGTTAAAAACATCGCGTAGCCAGTCACCCAACAGATTGATCACCAACACTAATGTGACGAGTACAAAACCAGGGAAAGCCGTAATCCACCAAGCGCCAGAGAAGATGTAGTTAAAGCCCATGCTAATCAAAGCACCCAATGATGGCTGATCGACTGGCAAACCTAAACCTAGGAAAGAGAGTGCCGCTTCAGACATGATCGCATTGGCAATTTGTACAGTTGAGATAACCAAAATAGGCGATAAACAGTTAGGTAAAATATGGCGAAACATGATGCGTGGCGATTTAAAACCCATCACACGAGCCGCTTCCACATACTCTTTTTTCTTCTCGGCAAGCACTGACGCACGAATTGTCCGCGCGTATTGTGGCCACTCAGCCACGCCAATAATCACCACCAGCATCACAACCGCATACTGACTATAAAATTCACTCCCAAAACTGGCTTTGAAAATTGCCGAAACAATGATCGCCACCATCATGGTTGAAAACGATAGCTGTACATCAGCAAAACGCATCAAAAAGCTATCAATACGTCCGCCAAAGTAGCCAGCAGAAAGGCCAATCACGATACCAAGTAGCAACTGTAAACCGACCGCCAAAAAGCCAATCGTCAGTGATAGACGCGAACCATACAGTATGGTCGACAAAATATCGCGCCCTTGCTCATCCGTGCCGAGAACAAAGCGCTCATCGGCTCCGTCCATCCAAGAGGGAGGTAATTCTGCATCCATCAGATCAATCGATGATAGGTCGTACGGGTTACTGGGGGCAATGAGTGGCGCAGCGACAGACAAAGTTAAGAATACCAAAAAGATGACGAAGCTGGTCATCGCCACTTTATCACGCAAGAAATAGTACAAAAAATCAGACTGTTTAAAACGCTCCCAACGAGATGGAGCAGCAGCAAATTGGCTCATGATTAAGCTCCTTTTCCAGTAAGGTTCACAGTCGGGTTAATCAGACCGTATAACAGATCGACAATGGTGTTGGTCACAACGAAAATCAGGCCAACGAATATGACGTAAGCGGTGATCAGCGGAGTATCAACTCGGTTGATCGCTTCAAGGAAAAGAAAGCCCGTACCCGGCCACTGAAAAACAGTCTCGGTTAAGATGGTGTAGGCCACCATGGTCCCAATTTGTACACCGCCGACGGTTAGCACCGGTAACATGGTATTTTTAAGGGCATGTTGGTAGTAAATTTTGTTCAATGCCAAGCCTTTAGCTTTAGCAAATTTGATGTATTCCGAGCTCAGCACTTCCAACATTTCAGAACGCACTAAACGAATAAACAGCGGCAGCATGATCGACGCCAGTGAAACACAAGGCAGCACCAAGTGTGCTAAGCCATCAGCCGTGAAAAAGCCAGATTCCCAACCCAACCAATTGGCGGTTTCCCCTCGTCCATACGACGGTAACCAACCTAACGTGATCGAGAAAACATACATCAACATAATCGCAGTTAAGAACACTGGGATAGAAATACCAATACTGCTGCCCGCCATCACCACTTTGGTAAAGAAGCTTTTGGGATGAATGGCTGTGTAAACCCCTAATGGAATGGAACAGACAATGATGATTACGGTCGCACCGAGCACAAGCTCTAACGTTGCGATTAATTTATCGAGAATAACGTCTACCGCAGGACGTTTGAAAAAGTAGGACGTGCCTAAATCACCCTGCACCGCGGCCGTAATAAAACGAGTATATTTGGCAATGAAAGGATCATTCAGTCCAAGTTCATCGCGCAGCGCTTGGCGCTCGCTTTCTGAAACAGACTGCCCAACAAGCTCACGCAATGGGTCGCCTAAGTTATCCTGAATGGCAAACGCCACCAGACTGATCACAAACATCACTATCAGTGCCTGAAACAGGCGCTTGACCAGAAACGAAAACATTCCTTGCCCCTTAAACTATCCATGATGGTTCTTTTTAAAATTGAATTAACTTTAATAGGAACGAAAAAATTCAGCCTAAAAAACGACACTCGACCCGACTGAAATAAAGCAAAGTGCAGAGATCTTAATAAGGCATCCAAGCGGATGCCTTGAGTGACTTAAGCGCCGCCCACATTACATGAGCGGCCAACTTAAGTAATTACTCGCTAACGACTAGGTCGCCGAAATAAGGGAATTCCATCGCGTTAACAATCGGTTTGATATCTAAAGTAGATTTCGCACCCCACGCTAGGTTTTGCCAATGCAGTGGAACAAATGCTGCGTCGTTGTACAAAGTCACTTCGACTTTTTGCAGCATCTGTGCACGTTTCGCAGGATCGGTTTCTACGTTTGCCGCTTCAACCAACTTATCCACTTCTGGATTTGAGTAGTGACCACAGTTGTACTGGCCTTTACCACTCTCTTCGTTACGTGTCATGGTTAAGAACTCGGTGAAGTTTGCTGAGTCTTCAGTATCTGAGTGCCAGCCAATCATTAACAGATCCGCGGCGCACTTATCAAACTCAGGCCAATATTGCGCTTTTGGCATGGTTTTAAGATCAACCTTAATGCCAATTTTCGACAACATCGCCGCTGCAGCTTGTGCAACTTTCGCATCGTTCACATAACGGTTGTTTGGCGCGATCATGGTGAGCGTCAGCCCTTTCTCATAACCAGCCTCTTTCATCAGCTCTTTCGCTTTTTTCAAATCAAAACGAGGCACAAGGTTCGCGTCATAACCAGAATAACCCGCTGGGCCTTGTTGGCCAGCTGCTGTCGCAAAACCTTTCATGATTTTGTCAACGATACCTTGGTTGTTGATGGCATGAACAATGGCTTGACGCACGCGAACATCTTTCAGTGCTTCATTGCTGTTTTGGTTCATTTGGAAAGTGATGATGCGCGTACCTGGCAAAGTTACAAGATCAATGCCTTTGGCTTCTTCCACACGTTTATGATCGTTTGGCGCAACAGGTGCAATCATATCCACATCACCCGAAAGGAGCGCCGCAACACGAGTGGCATCTTCTTTAATCGGCACTAGGGTCAGTTTGTCTACGTTGCCTTTTGATGCGCTATCCCAATAATCTTTAAAGCGTTCAAATTCCACTTTTACGCCTTGTTCGCGGAAAGTCACTCTAAATGGGCCAGTACCAGAAACGTTGGTCGAAGCAAACGAGTTGCCGTGCTTCACAATTTCAGATTTCTCTTTACCATCAGCCGCTTTGCCCGAATAGAACTTGCTGTCCATAGGGAAGATGTAGGTTGCGGTTTGCAGAACCAGCGGATAAGCGCCCTTGGATACGATCTCGACGGTGTAATCATCCACTTTGACCATCTTTTCATACGGTTCAAAAATAGCTTTGAAATCAGGAGAATCTTGTAAACGATCGAACGTCCAGACCACATCGTCTGCCGTCATTTCGTTACCTGAATGGAATTTCACCCCTTTACGCAGCGTAAAACGGAATGTTGTATCATTGACACGTTCCCATTTCTCAGCAAGGCGAGGTTCAAAATCAAATGTCTGGGTGTAACGAACGAGAGGATCAAACACCATGTGAGACATTTGTAGCGTACCACCAGATAGCTGCTCATGCGGGTCAAGTGACACTGGGTCAGCATCATAAGCGACGGTAATATTGGCCGCGCTAGCTGCAAAGCTTAAGCCTGCCGCCATCAAAGCTACTGTTAGTTTGCTTTTCATGGTTTTCATTGCATAACTCCTTATGCGGGAATCCAAATCCCTAGTTGTTGTAATTGCTTCTGTTTATTCATTCCAAGCACGCTTGGTCATGATATCTCTATCTGTAACTTTTTTGGCTTACGCCGTTACTACATCTTCTCTTAAGCCCGTAAACTCAGGCATTAAAGAAATCAAATGCTGGCTGTATTGGTGTTGAGGTGACTTAAACAACTGCTCTGTAGGGGCGACCTCCAGTAAGGTCCCCATTTGCATGACCCCGACACGATCGCACATTTGGCGGATCACAGGTAAATCATGGCTGATGAACAGCATGGTCAAATTGAGCTCATCTTGCAGATCTTTCAATAGGTTTAAGATCTGCGCTTGCACAGACACGTCGAGCGCGGACGTGGGTTCATCACAAATCAATAAGCGAGGACGCGTGGCGAGTGCGCGAGCAATTGAAATACGTTGACGTTGACCGCCGGAAAACTCGTGCGGATATTTCACTCCCGCCATTTTACCTAGGCCTACGTGCTCTAAAAGATCATGCACAATTTGCCGTGTTTCCGCTTCGCTACGGGTTAATTTATGAAAACGAATCGGCTCGGCAATGATATCGAAAATCTTCATTCTCGGATTCATTGAGGTATAAGGGTTTTGAAACACCATCTGCATCTGGCGGCGCATCGGACGGCGCTCGTTTTCCGATTTCAGCGCAGTAAGATCAATTCCTTCAAAACAGACTTTGCCTGAGTTTGGAGCGTACAGACCCGCAATCACGCGTGCGATGGTTGATTTACCGGAACCTGATTCCCCAACCAAACCAAAAGTTTCCCCTTCAAACACCTCGAAACTGACGTCATTTGAAGCTTGGACATATTCACGGCGACTTTCAAACAATGAGTCTTTGGTCGTAAAGCGTAAATTCACGTTTTCTACTGTCAGCAGTGGGCCTGTGTATTGGCGATTATCTTGGCTCTGACCCAACCAATGGTTTTTAACATCCAGTGGTTTTAACTCACTTGCCTCTTCGATATAGCTCACCAGCGGAAAGCGATCGAGTTTTTTATCTGAGCGAGGAACGGCGGAAATCAAACTGCGTGTATAGGAGTGATCCGGAGCGCCCAACACTTTAGCTGTCGGTCCAAATTCAACCAAGTCACCGCGATACATCACCGCGACGCGATCCGTCACGTTCGAGACCACACCCATATCATGGGTGACCAGCATACAACCAACATTGTTTTTAATGCATAGCTCGCGGATCAGGCTCAAGATTTGATCTTGAATAGAAACGTCTAATGCAGTGGTCGGTTCATCGGCAATAATAAGATCAGGTTCACCCGCCAGCGCAATGGCAATCACAACACGTTGACGCATGCCACCAGAGAATTGGTGTGGGTACTGCTTCAAACGGTTTTCAGGCTGAGGAATACCCACTTGCTTCATCAAAGAAAGTGCACGCTGATACGCTTCTTCCTCAGTCACTTTCATATTGGCGTGGATGGTTTCTGTCAGTTGATGTTCAACAGTAAATAGCGGATTAAGCGACGTCATTGGGTCTTGAAAAATAAAACCAATTTTAGAGCCGCGAACTTGGCGCATCTGCTCAGGCGATAGGCCTGAAATCTTCTCACCATCTAAGAACACATCGCCACTGGCAATGAGACCGGGTGGGCTCAATAAATCGATAACCGCATTACCTACGGTCGATTTTCCGGCGCCTGATTCTCCCACAACCCCAACAATTTCACCCCGCTCGATATTAAACGAAAGCGATTTCACAGCAACGTGAACACCATGACGCGATGGGTATTCAATACGCAGGTTTTTTACTTCTAAAAGTGACATCCCAGACCTCTACGACTTGGGCAGTGTTGTGCCCTGTCTGTAACTACCTTTGAACAACAAAGCGTTCAAAGCCAGTAAAAATGAATCCATTCATACCAGTACAATATTCTGGTAATTAACAAGGCCATCAATTTGGCAAATATTTCACAGAAAAGCAACATCGATAGGATAAAAAGTCGATATCAAATCAAACCAAAGCAGTAACATCGTATTTTTATGCACCACATATGCATTAATCATTGGTATGACCAATATTCTAGCACGCAGTAATACACCCCAAAACATAGACGTTAAGCCTAAAAAAACGCCAATTCACCATGTATTCTAAAAAAGAATGCAGAATAAAATTTCAAATTATATTGCGGCATATCACGTAACACATTAGAAACAAAAACCAGAGTAACCAATAAAATGCCAGACTAAAAACCAATGACAAGACAGAAAAGCAGTGAATTCATCTGAACAGAAAATTTAGGGTTTAGCCTTTAAACATGATAATTCACTGACTTAATGAGATAGGAGTCAATAAGGGATCGAACATTGAATAGAGAGAATGGTCTTTCAACTGAGGCTTATTAAGATGGCCGGTGAAGAGCCCGGTTTTGAAAATCAGACGAACCCCACTTTGGCTCTCATTACCTTGATTAAGGCTCCAAACACCAGATGTTAAAAAGCCCCAGTCTTTCGACTGAGGCTTATTAATGTGCTCGCTGAAGAGCCCGATTTTGAAGATCAGGCGAACCCCACTTTGGCTCTCATTACCTTGATTAAGGCTCCAAACACCAGATGTTAAAAAGCCCCAGTCTTTCGACCGAGGCTTTTTAAGGTGGTCGGTGAAGAGCCCGGTTTTGAAAATCAGACGAACCCCACTTTGGCTCTCATTACCTTGATTAAGGCTCCAAACATCAGATATTAAAAAGCCCCAGTCTTTCGACTGAGGCTTATTAAGGTGGTCGGTGAAGAGGGATTCGAACCCCCGACCCTCTGGTCCCAAACCAGATGCGCTACCAAGCTGCGCTATTCACCGATACAAATTCATTTTTTGGAATTAACGAGAGGAAACCCTCTGGTCCGCTATTCCTAACATCAGGATGCACTATCAAACTAGGTCATTCACCGATGTATCTTTCTTCTCGATTTTCACCAAGAACGGAAACCGAAGTTACCTAATAATGGGGTGGCTAACGAGACTTGAACTCGCGACAACCGGAATCACAATCCGGGGCTCTACCAACTGAGCTATAGCCACCATCAAAC
>NZ_NDIM01000166.1:0-11123 GCF_002241375.1 Vibrio sp. V19_P1S1T109
GCTCTGGCGTACTCTTCTGTTGTGGTTCTAATTTTTGATTAAAGATTTGCTTGGTTTTTAAATCACTCATTTCAGCTTATCTCCAATTAAATATTCCAACGCTTTATCTAAACGGATATGAGGGCCAGGTTCATCACAGCTAAATGCTCTTGGTTTAAAACTGGTGAATTCAAACCCTTGATGCTGCCAATACTCTTTGTTAGGTAACTTTTTCGGCACATCGCCGGGAAAAATGGTCAAAGTTTCGCCATCGAGAGTCACGCCTTGTAAGGCTGGAATGGTGCGCTCACCGCTATCAATAAAACCCGCTTGTGTGGCCTGTATCGATGCCATACTGATGCAACTCATCTCAATATTCTCATAGGCGGCGCTTTGCCAAGCAGGATGAACCATCTGCTGCAGTAACGACACCAAATGCGGATGTTGTTCAGGGGTGACATGATCCGCTTTGGTTGCGGCAAACAGCACTTTGTCTATCTTGGGTGCAAACAGACGCTTGAGTAAACCATTACGACCATAACGAAAGCTATGCATAATCTGCTCAAGCGCACGACGCATATCCAAAAAGGAGCCGTAGCCATCATTGAGTGGAGATAAGCAATCGACTAACACAATCTGCCGATCAAACGTGGCAAAATAATTTTTGTAAAAAGCTTTCACAACCTTGTTTTGGTATTCTTCATAGCGTGCTTTTAACATGCTGTAATTACTATTGGGAGCCGGCTTGTCTTCACCATACGGATTACGGCATGGGAAAAACTGCAGTACAGGCGCACCTTCTAGCTCTCCCGGCAACACAAAACGCCCCGGTTGCACCCAATGCAAACCGGCATTTTTACACGCGTGCAAATACTCCGTAAACAGCATCGACAGCGAAGCAAGCTTTTGCTCATTGGCGTCTTGTGTTACATCGAGTTTAGCTAACCCCTCAAGCCACGGCTCGGCTAATGAGGAACGTAGTTCACTTAGCGCTGAAAACTGCTGTTCTGACCACTGTTCATAGGTCATTTCGAGCAGAGGCAGATCCAACAGCCATTCACCCGGATAGTCGATAATATCGAGATAAAGTGTGGCCGTGTGACCAAATAATTTTTTACTGCGCTTTTTAGGTTTGTATTTGATCGCTAGGCGAATTTCGCTGACGTCACGAGTGGGCACAGGCCAATGTGGCGGTTCGCTGTGTAACTGTGACATCGCTTCATCGTAAGCAAAGCGTGGAACCATTAAGTTAGTTTGAGGGACACGTTTTGCACCCACAATGCGTCGGTCACGCGTTGCGGAAAATAGCGGTAAATTATCATGGGTAGAGGTGTGCAGTAATTGGTTCACTAAGGAGGTAATAAAAGCCGTTTTCCCCGCTCGCGATAACCCCGTGACAGCAATTCGAACGTGCGAATCTAATCCACGGTTAATTAAATCAGTCATTTCTCGACGAATGTGCTTCATTCACTCACTCCACTTCATTTGATGACGCTACTTTATGTGTATTCACCTTAATCAGAGATGAACAAAAAGCCCCTGACAAGAATCAGAGGCTTAGGCTTTTTTGGCCAAAAAATTCGCTGTTCTGTGTTGAGCCGCTCACATCGGCTCAATCATCTTCTATTAATTTATAAATCACAAACAATGCAGCCTCAAGCATCACCCATAACACGCAGGTGATTGTGACGTACTTATCATCGAAGATGCTGATGCCATGTAGAATAAGGTCATAGCCGAGGAAAACCCCAACCACAATAGCGATAATAATTTGTAATATTTTAATAAAACGAGGCATCTACCCTCCTAGTTTTGCAAATGAGTATTTCAATTATCTACTGATTTATAGACGATAACTGCAGCCTAAGCTGCAGTTATCGTGAGAACGCGATGAGATCAGATTAAGCTTTCTTTTGAGCTTCGGCAATCTTCACTTTCCATGTGTCTGGGCCTATTTGGTGAGCATTCGCGCCACGCGAGTCCACCGCAACCGTGACTGGCATGTCTTCAACTTCGAATTCATAAATGGCTTCCATACCTAAATCTTCGAATGCCACCACGCGTGCTTTCTTAATCGCTTTCGCCACTAAGTAAGCCGCGCCACCCACCGCCATCAAGTAGACCGCTTTGTGGTTTTTGATTGACTCCACCGTCGCAGGTCCACGCTCTGCTTTGCCTATCATCCCCATAATGCCCGTTTCATCAAGCATCATGTCGGTAAATTTGTCCATACGTGTCGATGTGGTCGGGCCTGCTGGACCAACAACTTCATCACCCACCGCATCAACGGGGCCAACGTAATAGATAAATTTACCTTTAAGATCGACGCCTTTAGGCAGCCCTTCGCCATTTTGCAACATTGCTTGGAGTCGTTTATGTGCGGCATCGCGGCCCGTTAAAATCTTACCGGAAAGAAGCAGTGTTTCACCGGTTTTCCATTCTTGAACCTCTTCTTTAGTAACCGCATCAAGGTTGACGCGGCGCGCGCTTGCTCCTGCGTCCCACACAATTTGTGGCCAATCTTCTAGCTTTGGTGGTGTAAGTTCAGCAGGGCCCGTGCCGTCTAGCGTAAAGTGAACATGGCGGGTCGCCGCGCAGTTAGGGATCATACAAACAGGTTTAGACGCGGCGTGAGTCGGCGCTGTTTTGATTTTTACATCCACAACGGTGGTTAAGCCACCAAGCCCTTGCGCACCAATGCCTAAACGATTCACGCGGTTAAAAATATCTAAACGCAGTTCTTCTTCCGCATTTTGTGGACCACGATCAATCAGTTCTTGAATATCGATATGCTCCATCAGTGATTCTTTAGCAAGCACAGCCGCCTTTTCCGCGGTGCCGCCAATACCAATGCCGAGCATACCCGGAGGGCACCAACCCGCCCCCATCAAGGGTACGGTTTTTTCTACCCATTCAGCAATGTCATCGGAAGGATTGAGCATTACCATCTTGGTTTTGTTCTCACTGCCGCCGCCTTTGGCTGCGATTTGAATGTCGACTTTATTTCCTGGCACCATATTGATATGAACGACAGCAGGCGTATTGTCTTTAGTATTAATACGCTTACCAGCAGGGTCCATTAATATAGAAGCGCGCAATGGGTTATCTGGATTGGTGTACGCTTGACGAACTCCTTCATCAATCATTTCTTGCACCGTGAGATCAGACTCCCATTGCACATTCATACCAATGTTGACAAAACAAGTGACAATACCGGTATCTTGGCAAATGGGTCGATGCCCTTCTGCTGACATGCGCGAGTTAATGAGAATTTGTGCGATCGCATCTTTCGCAGCTTGACTCTCTTCTCGATGATAAGCCTTTTCTAGTGCTTGAATGAAGTCCAGAGGGTGGTAGTAAGAGATATATTGAAGAGCGTCAGCGACACTGCTGATCACATCCTGCTTGCGAATTACCGTCATTGCGTGCCTCGTTATTGTTATGCTTCCCTTGACTGTTGCGTGTTCCTCATTCAATAAGCGGTAAGCTTCTCAGCAAAAAATCAACTTATTGATGTGATTCAATCAAGTAGCAGCTTTTAATTTGCATTTTATGATACTCTTGCTTTACTCAACACGCCATGCAGTGATCGGTCTCTTTGTCACAAATTACGCAAATGAACAACAACGAATTCAATCATATCCAAGTTAACGCACTGACTTACCATGTCGAACTCGCTCACCAATTGTTTTCTAAAATCGAAGACTGCCCGTGGGCTATGCTGTTGCGCTCCGCCTCTAAGACGCATATCGATAGCCGTTTTGATATTTTAGTCGCTGAACCACTGGTCACCTTAGTGACACAAGGGGATAAAACGACGGTATGCGAACCGCAGTCTCGTTATGATTCTCAGGTAGACCCATTCCAACTGCTCAAACAGTTGCAGCAGCAGTATTTGCCCGATGTTCAAAGCGATATAGACCTTCCTTTCGTGGGCGGTGCACTCGGTTATTTTGCCTATGACTTAGGGCGGCAGATAGAACGAATTCCAACGCTCGCTGAGCACGATTTATCCACACCTGATATGGCGATTGGTCTCTATCAATGGGCTGTGGTCGTTGATCATTTGCACCAAGCCGCCTACGTGGTGGGCAATCATATTGATGAAGCATGGCAGTGGCTCAATGCTCAGAGTTCAAAAAATAACGACGATTTTGTATTACGCTCTGATTGGCAATCCAACATGAGTAAAGAGAGCTACCAACGGAAATTTGAGCAAATCCAGCACTATTTGCTCAGTGGTGATTGTTATCAAATCAACCTTGCACAGCGTTTTCAAGCGCATTATGAAGGCAGTGAATGGCAAGCTTATCAAAAACTGGAAGCGTTTAATTGCGCACCATTTTCGGCTTTTATTCGCTTAGAGAAGTCAGCGATTTTGAGTGTCTCTCCCGAACGTTTTATGCAGGTCAAACACAACATCATCGAAACTAAGCCGATAAAAGGCACCCGACCAAGAAGCGATAACCCCAGCATTGACGCCGCTAACGCGGCAGACCTTGCTTGCGCAGAAAAAGATCAAGCAGAAAACTTGATGATCGTTGACCTATTACGAAATGATGTTGGCCGTGTGGCAAAACCGGGGTCTGTACATGTGCCTAAGCTGTTCGATATTGAAAGTTTTCCTGCCGTGCATCACCTTGTGAGTACCATTCGCGCAGAACTTGATTCCACCTATTGCGCGGCCGATCTATTAAGAGCCAGCTTCCCAGGAGGCTCAATTACTGGCGCACCAAAAGTACGTGCAATGGAAATTATTGAGGAGTTAGAGCCTCACCGCCGTAGCGCTTACTGTGGCAGCATCGGCTATATTAGCCGCCACGGGACAATGGACAGCAGTATTGCTATCCGAACTTTGGTGGCAGAGAAGCAACAACTGCACGTTTGGGCTGGTGGCGGTATTGTTGCCGATAGTCAGTGTGAGCTTGAATATCAAGAGACACTGGATAAACTGAGCCGCATTTTACCTGTGCTCGAACAACCTCGTTAACCTTTCCAAGGTTTATTGAACTAGGCTAAAAAGAGGTAGACGCAAAATCCGAATAGGTAACGAAAATGAAGAGAAACAGCGTACAGACTGCAACCCCCTTGACAAAAGATCGGCTTATCCAGCGCTTTCAGTTGCAACAACCTGTGCCTTATCATGAAGAATCTATCCGTCGTGTGGCACACCTTGCTCCTCAAACCCTACGCAAGGCTTCAGTGTTAATTGGTTTTGTTGAGCGGAAGAATGGTTTAAATGTGGTATTAACCAAAAGAGCTGCGCACCTTAAACATCATCCGGGACAAATCAGTTTTCCTGGCGGGAAATATGAGGAAGTCGATGGCTCACTGCAGATCACTGCGCTTCGTGAAGTAAGAGAAGAAATTGGAATTCTAGCAAACGACATCACTATTTTTGGGCAACTGCCTGAATTGGTTACCGTCAGTAAATTTGTAGTGACGCCCTTTCTTGCTTTTATCAACCCCAATTACAAGGCCATTATTGATACCAATGAAGTGGACGAAATATTTGAAGTTCCCGCCCACCATCTGTTTGATCGAAACAAACTCTATAGCGAATTATTTCAAGTAAAAAATCAACGACACCGCGTTTTCGCCATCCCTTATCAACATCATTTTATTTGGGGGATGACAGCGCAGATCATTCATGTTTTGCAAAAACAAGTTATTCAACCTCATTAATATTCAAACTATTCAACCATAAGTTTAAATAACACGGATGATTATTTTTCCTTATCCCGCCCAAAAGCAAACGTTTGGCATGAATAAATGTTAACCGAAGCATTATATTGATAACTTTTACTAATCCAAATCATTAACATTACTCACATGTAGCACGCCATTTTCGTGATCAAAAATGGGTTTTTGACATATCATTCAATAAGCCAGAACGTTACATGATTTAGATCTAGTTTTCGAATGAGAAAATTATGCAAAATGCGCTCGACTTATTTCCTGTTCCCAAAAATGAGTAATACAATATGAACACAACAACTTCGTCGGCATCTGCCGTACAATCCTCTAGCAAGTGGACTTATAAAGATTTCACTTGGTGTCTTTCACTTTTTGGTACGGCCGTTGGTGCCGGTGTACTTTTCCTTCCAATTAAAGCTGGTGCGGGTGGTTTTTGGCCATTAGTAATGTTAGCCCTAATTGCGGCGCCAATGACTTGGTTCGCACATAAAGGCTTAGCTCGCTTTGTTCTTTCTTCAAAAAATGTTGATTCTGATATTACTGACACAGTAGAAGAGCATTTTGGTAAAACTGGCGCAAACCTTATTACGTTCGCATACTTTTTCGCCATCTACCCTATCGTTCTTATCTACGGCGTTGGTATCACAAACACCGTTGATTCCTTCCTTGTTAACCAAGTTGGCATGGAATCGATTCCTCGTTGGTTACTTTCTGGTGCGCTGATTGTAGCAATGACGGCTGGCGTAGTATTTGGTAAAGAGCTAATGCTAAAAGCAACGTCTGCCATGGTGTATCCGCTGGTTTTCATTTTATTAGCTCTTTCTTTCTACCTTATCCCAGATTGGAACACTTCAATGATGGAAGTAGCGCCTGATTGGTCTGCCATGCCAACCATCGTTTGGCTTGCAATTCCTATCATCGTGTTTTCATTCAACCACAGCCCAATCATTAGCCAGTTCTCTAAAGAGCAACGCCTACAACATGGTGACAACGCGGTTAAGAAAACCGATATGATCACTGGTGGCTCGGCCATGATGCTGATGGGTTTTGTGATGTTCTTCGTGTTCTCTGTTGTGCTGTCTCTGTCGCCAGAGCAACTCGCGTTAGCAAAAGAGCAAAACATTTCTGTGCTTTCTTACCTAGCAAACATCCATGAATCACCAATCATCTCTTACATGGGTCCTCTTGTTGCCTTTGCAGCGATTACCTCTAGCTACTTTGGTCACTTTTTAGGGGCACATGAAGGCCTAGTTGGTTTGATTAAATCTCGCTCAAATAGCTCAGTAAGCAAGATTGAAAAGATGTCACTGATTTTCATCGTGTTGACTACTTGGATTGTAGCGATTGTAAACCCAAGCATCCTAGGCATGATTGAAACCATGGGCGCACCGATGATTGCTGGCATCTTGTTCCTGCTGCCTGTATTTGCAATGCACAAGATCCCTGCAATGGCGAAGTTCAAGACTTCAGCACCAGTACAGATTTTCACAACTATCTGTGGTCTTGCTGCTATTACTTCTGTAATCTACGGCGCTCTTTAATCTGGTGGTTATATCAACCGTCATGAATACTGCATACAGAACATAACTATAATAATGAGCCTCCCTCTTAGCTAGGGGGGCTTACTTTTGAGGTAATCGATATGATTAGTGTATTTGATATCTATAAAATCGGTGTTGGTCCTTCAAGCTCACACACAGTGGGACCAATGAAAGCGGGTAAAGAGTTTATTGATGATTTACGTTCAATGGGAAAATTGCGCGACATCACTAAAATCACCGTGGACGTTTATGGTTCATTATCACTGACAGGGAAAGGTCACCACACAGATATCGCTATCATCATGGGTCTTGCTGGTAATACCCCTGAGAAAGTTGATATCGATGCTATTCCAGGCTTTATCGCACGCGTTGAAGAAACCGAGCGTCTTCCCGTTGGTATGCACTGTCATACCGTATCGTTTCCTAAAGAAGGTGGAATGAATTTCCACAAAACGAATTTGTCCTTGCACGAAAACGGCATGCAGATCCACGCGTGGATCGATGATGAAGTCGTTTACTCAAAAACCTACTACTCTATCGGCGGTGGTTTTATCGTTGATGAAGAGAACTTTGGTAAAGAAAAAGAGAACCCAATTAAAGTTCCTTATGTCTTCACTAGCGCTGACGAGATGATGAACCAATGCAAAGAGAGTGGTCTTTCCATGAGTACACTGGTTATGGCTAACGAAAAAGCACTGCATTCTGATGAAGAAGTTCGTACTTACTTTGCCAATATTTGGAAAACCATGCGCGAATGTATGGACCGCGGTATGAATACTGAAGGTATCTTACCAGGGCCTCTTCGTGTTCCACGCCGAGCAGCAGCACTTCGTCAACAGTTAATGACCTCAGAAAAAACCACCAACGACCCAATGGCGGTCGTTGACTGGGTAAACATGTACGCTTTTGCAGTGAACGAAGAAAATGCCGCGGGTGGGCGTGTGGTGACAGCACCTACTAATGGCGCATGCGGTATTATTCCTGCAGTGTTAGCCTATTATGATAAATTCATTCAAACCGTTACTGAAAAAGACTATATCCGTTACTTTGCCGCCTCTGGCGCTATCGGTGGGCTTTACAAACGTAACGCTTCTATTTCTGGTGCGGAAGTGGGTTGTCAAGGTGAAGTAGGTGTTGCCTGTTCGATGGCAGCAGCGGGCCTTGCAGAGCTGATGGGTGGAAGCCCCGAACAAGTTTGCATGGCCGCTGAAATTGCGATGGAACATAACTTGGGCTTAACCTGTGACCCTGTCGCGGGACAAGTACAAGTGCCTTGTATCGAGCGCAATGGTATTGCTGCCGTGAAAGCGATCAACGCAACGCGTATGGCGCTACGCCGCTCATCGGCACCTCGTGTTTCGCTTGATAAAGTGATCGAAACCATGCTTGAGACAGGTAAAGATATGAACGCCAAATATCGTGAAACGTCCCAAGGTGGTTTAGCGATTAAAGTCGTTTGCTAACGAGCACCTATCTATTTAAAAACCTCGTTCATTAAAACTTAACGCCACTCGCTTAACAGCGAGTGGCGCATTTTACGACTTTACCTCACGATCCAGTGAGGAACTTAAAACTGACCGAGATATTCCCAGCTACTGTTGGTTGGATTGGGATCGGTTGGGTAAGGGAAATAACCGTACTTAGTCACTTTCAAGCGGTAGTAATGATAGCCGCCACGGAAAGCGTATTGATAAATATCGTTCACTTGACCACGCTGGCCATCACTGCCCCACACGCCCATCGCATCTTGTTGATACCACTCCAGTAACGAACGTTCAAAGCTTGCTAAATCACGATTTAATTCCGCAAGGTAAGCTTGAATGGTGCTGTCGCTGCCAAGGTAAACCCAATCTAGGTTTGACTCTCCGAGCACCGGGAAAGCTTCCCCCTCTCCTGGGCGTTTTTGGATAAAGTAATGGTTTTCACCATCGATTTGCCCAACAAACACCGCATTTTGCGCCTTATCCCAAGTGGTTGAGGTACGCTCATCCCATGTCAATAAGCGAGATACACCAAAGTAGCTTTGTACACGCGCTTCAATGCTCACACCAGCCGCTCTATTGAGCTTGATTGGGTTGAAAGCAAAGTTCACATAGCGATCTGCCGAACCTAGGTATTTCCAACCTTGATTACTGGTTTGATCGGCCGGGAATGCGCCAGCATCTACCATACGCATTACAAAGTAATCATGCATGCCCGTTTCTGGGTTCGGGTAGACATACAATGCCCCTGCTCGGCGCTCCGCTTTCGTCACGCCATTGTTTAGAACGCCACGCCCATAGTGTTCGGCCACAAAAGCATCAAACTCAGCGATCGTTGCAAAATCCGTGTTCAACAGAGTTTCATTCTGCGCGAAGGTTGGAGTCATATCGACCACTTGGCTGTAACCGTACTCTTGGCCAATGATGATGGGGCCTTTGAGCTTATCCAGTGGCGGGTTCTGATCTGGCGTCATTCGAGTCAGTTCTGTTTCACCGCCTCGACCCGAACAATGCAAACTCACTTGAGTTGGTACTCCATTCTCCATCGATAAGTTAACGTGGAACTTGTTACTTTCATTGCCAGCGTGGCGAGAAGCACTCAATCGCACCTGTTCGCGGATCCCATCTGCAAATTCAACATCCAACTGACACTGGCCCTGAACCTGGTAAGTAGGACGCAACACTTCATCGCCACGAATGGCATAGCGCCACGTTTGGCCATTTTTATGCATCACACCTGCAATCTGTTCACAGTGATTACCGACGACAAATCCAGCTCCATCGTGATCATTTCCAGACTTATTGAGTGTACATAGGCTCACTTCACCGACATCGACCGTCGGTGTGTAAGTCACCGTTCCGCGGCCATACTTGGAAAGCAGTTCATACTCGCCTTGCGCAGAGGTCATGTTCACGTTGATGTTCCATGTCACATCACGTCCAACAGAACAACGGTCGGTACTGGGTTCAATCCCACCGACAAACTGCGATCTATCGCCATTGGCCGCTTGGAAAGTAAACTTACACAAACGTTGCAGCTCACCATCTATGCGTAATGTTTGCCAAATATCGCTATCGAGCTGTGCCTGAGTCAGGTTCGCCACCGCTTGCCAACCTTCCAACTGATAATCCCCTTGCTCTGGCTGTGGCAGCTCAAACACGTTGCCATAATTCGAGTAAATCAGAGGATAGATTTGGCTAGGGTTCTCATTCTGCGGATCGTAAATCCCCAATAAAGTAACTACGGGTACGCCCACTTGCTGCAGTTTCGGTGTATCGGTTTCTACCGCTTTATAACGTTGGGTACTCGGATCCCACTGCACATAACCGCTTGGGCTGTTGCTATCAAGGTTAAAACCGTTGTTCATCCAACGCTGTGCTTTGCGTGACTGAGCCGGATGCTCCAAGGTAAAGCGGCTGATGGTGCCAACGTACTCTTGTTCACCGCCATTTTGCGCATCACGCAGGAAACGGAACGCATCTTTAAACGGCGGTACAATATCGTCACCTTGCTGTTGGGTGTAAACGTCGCCTTTCCAGTGCAAGTTACCAATAAAGCGTTGCTGGAACGCATCCCAACCCCAGCCAGATTCCATATCGTGAATCGACGCCATATATGGGTAGTGGCCAAGCCCATAGTTATGGCCCAGTTCATGGGACCATTCATTGCCGGTAGTATTTTGCAGGGTTACTTTACCGCCACCGCCACTGCCGCCATGAACCACAACTTGAGCTAAATCTGTACCTTCTTTGGTATACACCCCGACGTTGGTGTGTGCGGTAATGTGGTTGTAGCGGCGGTTGTTTTTTTGCGGGTAACCCCCCCCACCTCTCCATGCCCCAGGTTGGGGTGTTTACACCTGTAGAGACCAAAGCCTTTCCCCTCCCTTCACGCATATTGCCCCCGTGGCCACCCCCCCCACCC
>NZ_NDIM01000166.1:11168-13153 GCF_002241375.1 Vibrio sp. V19_P1S1T109
CGCCACCAAAAAAATCCACGACTCTCTTCTGCGTCGACGGCTGAAGATGTGAATAGGAAACAATTACAATTTGGTAAACCGCCGCAATATAGGGGTGGTGGCAAGCCCAATGTTGAGGCCCAATTGCGGGGCACCATCCATGGCGGTAATTATTTGCAGGTTTTTTCCCCCGCCGCCACTGCCGCCATGAACCACAACTTGAGCTAAATCTGTACCTTCTTTGGTATACACCCCGACGTTGGTGTGTGCGGTAATGTGGTTGTAGCGGCGGTTGTATTGCTGCGAATAACCCGCACTACTCTCAATGCCGACGTTGGCGTTGTTAACACCTGTAGAGACCAACGCTTTACCGATCGCTTCACGCATATCGCCGCTGTGCCAACCACCCGTACTCGCACTCTTATCGGTGTACACCACACCATTTGGCATAGTGACAACAGGAAAATAAGCAGGAGTGTAGTCAGCCATCACCAATTTAGACGCGGGTATTTTTTGGAAATAATCCGCGGCCAAAGTTGGAAGATTTTGAATCATCGTATTGTGGTTACGCGGTTGAGTCAGCATGCCCATGTCGATATTTTGAATCACCAACTCAGGCGCACCACCAAACTGGATGTCTCCTTGGCTGAGTACACCTTCACGGCCTAAGTTGTCGGTCAAGCGCAGTGAGAGCTCCGGCTTCATCCAGTTCCATTGCAGCGGTAGTGACCAAGCGTGATGAGAGAACACCACCTTCATACGACCATTGTCCGGCTGATCCGAGGCTGCTAATGCACTAGGTGGTAGCATTAATGCGCTGTGAACTAATTCTCCATCGAGGAACACTTCTGCGCGAACTTGGTTAATTTCTTCCCCTTGTTGCGGGGTAAACAGCAGCATCGCTTCACGGTTCATGATCACGTCCAAATGACCTTGACCAGTTAACTCATTGCTATTCGGCGCGACTGATGTATGGGTTTGAGTAATGCCCAACCCACCCTCTAAACTGCCTTGCAAATGGTTCGGGGTTGGGATTTCATCGGCAAAACCGACTCGAGCATCTTGAGTAGTAAAGCGCACTACCTTGGGCTCAGCACAATCCACTGGATTACACGAGTTCAACACCATCTCATATGATGTGCTTGGCTTAAGGTCACCGATAAAAAAGCCCGCAGAAACCGAATCATAGCGGCGAACATCCTTCGCATCACTCAAATTGGTTAAGGTGAGCTGAGTCTTATCGGCTTCATTTTGCCCAAGCCAGTCAAATGACACACCGACATCAGACAGGCTCGAGACGGTTAACGAGGTAATCTCTGGCTTCACTAACGCACCACAATCAGAGGTTTCGGTACGATAGATGACATCACGTTGCCAGATGTAGCTACCATCGGCGCGCTTAGACCCGTGTGCCGCAGGAATGTATTCCACAAAGCAGCCTTGCTCGTCCGATTCGTAAACACCAAATTCGCGGCTCATCAGATAAAAACCGCCGTCGTACACCATGAATTCCCAACTCTGATCGACAAAATCGATCACATTGCGATAAGGCGTATCATCGCCACTTTGATAAGGTATAAAGGGGAATTGCAGATCATTTTTGTAACTAAGCCGATAATCGAAGCCTTTATAGTGGATCCAACGCTCACCGTTGCGTTCAAACACCCCTTCTCCACGTTCGGCGGTCGCTTTAATCGATTCTAACCGCTCGACGATTTTTTCCCCGATCTGGATCAAGGTGAGCTCATTTTGCGCCCAAACGGGTGTGCTTCCCAGTAGCCCTGCTACCAGAAGCGTTAATGGTTTCTTATTCATCATTGGATTGCTCATTTTAGTTTATAGTGACGTGCCTGAATTTCAGCAGCAGCAACCCACGAAATCTGCGCTGGTTAAGCAACAATCGATTCCGGATATAGACAACTGGGTTACCGATTCATTATTAGTTACCTAATTTCATTTCGATAGAATCACTATGTCCGTAACGAGATAAGGGTTCCAACCCAATG
>NZ_NDIM01000340.1:0-12951 GCF_002241375.1 Vibrio sp. V19_P1S1T109
TTTTGGTGTTAGCTTGTAATGGCTGTAAAAAATATAAAAATGTCAATTGAACCTTTGTTTTGCTGATCTGGAATAGACGGGAGCTTCGTGCTCCCGTTGCTGTTTTTAGCGCGAGGTTGCTTATTTCTTTTCTTCTTTATTTTGCCTTGCTGCCAATCCATTCATTTAAAAAGAGACTTTACCGCGCAATGATTTATTGGCCGCTATCCGTTTTTTCTCGTCAACTCGCCGACGTTGAGAGCTTTTTGTCGGTTTGGTTGCCCGGCGCGGTTTTTCTATCACCATCGCAGAAAGAATAATTTCTTTGAGGCGTTTGAGTGCATCTTCTTTATTCAGCTCTTGGGTGCGGTGAGATTGCGCTTTGAGGACAATAACGCCCTCTTTGGTCATTCTGGAATCTGGTCTTTCGAGTAATTTTTGTTTGTAGATGTCCGGTAACGTTGAGCGTCTGATGTCAAAACGTAAGTGGATCGCACTGGAGACTTTATTGACGTTTTGCCCGCCATTTCCGGCTGCACGAATCGCAGTAAGTTCGATTTCCCAGTCTGCCAGTTCAATAGTGTTGGATAGTTTGAGCATACAACCAAAGTAAAAATGTGTTCAATCCGCATTCTAGTTGAGGTGGCTAAGGTTATCTACCGCAGATTGTGGCTAGATTAGGAAAAGCAATACAGAGTGACGTATTGCGAAATCGCAGCGAAAACTTGCTTGATACGAGCAAGTTTCTACCCGGACGAGCAAGTTCTTGCTCGAAAATGAAAGCTTATAATCTAATTGATTGAAATTTAACTATTTTTGTTTTGGCATCCCCTTTGCTTTAAGAAACATTACATAACGCGATGCAATTTCCATCGCTTTTTCTTACTGAATAAGGATTAAGTCATGCCAACTCCATGTTATATCTCTATCGAAGGCGAAACTCAGGGTCTCATCACTGCTGGCGCTCTTTCTACTGACTCTATCGGCGATGCTTTCGTTGAAGGTCATGAAGATCAAATGTTGGTTCAAATGTTTGACCACGTTGTGACAGTACCGACTGACCCACAATCAGGTCAGCCTTCTGGTCAACGTGTTCACAAACCATTCAAATTCACCGTTGCGCTAAATAAAGCGGTTCCTCTTCTTTATAACGCGTTGGCGTCTGGCGAGAAGATGAAATCGGTTGAGCTAAAGTGGTACCGCACGTCTATTGAAGGCAAACAAGAGAACTTCTTCACCACTAAACTTGAAAGCGCGTCTATCGTGGACATTCATTGCGAAATGCCACACTGCCAAGATCCTGCGAACGGCGACTTCACGCAAAACGTTACGGTTTCTATGTCTTACCGTAAAATCCTGTGGGATCACGTGAACGCGGGTACTTCAGGTTCAGATGACTGGCGCAAACCAGTAGAAGCGTAAGCTTTGATTTGGGTGGCTGGTTGATGTTGCGTAAGCAAAGCCAATCCGGCCAGCCACCTTTTTTAGCCTTAAGCAAAGTGCATTCAATGAGTGTGACTTGCTTAAGGCTTTGCTGTTTCTAGTGTAAAGAGGATGGAAGATGGCCACGCTGAATTTTACGTTAAAGGTTGACGGGCTCGCCGACGATGCATTTGTGGTGCGAGAATACCAAGGACAAGAATCCTTATCGGAGAGTGTGCTGGCCAATGGCGAGCCTTGTTATGGGTTTCGTTACCACATTGAGCTCGCAAGCCGTCAATCTATTTTGAGTGCAGCCGACGTCGTCGACAAAACAGCTCAGCTAACGGTTTTCCGGAATGGTAGCGTGGTGCAGCGCGTGCATGGCATCGTGCGCCAGTTCAGTAAAGGCGATATTGGTCATCATCACACCTTTTACTCACTCACTTTAGTACCTGCATTAGAACGCTTGTCGCTGCGCCAAAATAGCCGCATCTTCCAGCTTAAAACCGTACCTGAAATTCTTTCCATTGTGCTGCAAGAGATGGGCATTGACGACTATGCCTTCTCGCTCAAACGAGAATCTGTTCAGCGCGAATTCTGCGTGCAGTACCGTGAAACCGATATCCACTTTTTACACCGCTTAGCCGCCGAAGAGGGCTTGGTCTATCACCTTATTCATGAAGAAGGTAAACACACTCTCTTTTTCAGTGACGACAGTCAAAGCTTAACGAAGCTTGATACGCCGATCCCTTACAACGTGCTGTCCGGTGGTATCGCTGACACGCCTTACATTTCCAACTTAATCAGCCATACGCAATCGCAAGTGGCGGAAAGCCAATTGGCGGATTATAGCTTTAAAAAACCGACTTACGGTTTTAAGCAAAGTGCACTCGGCACCGCGATGGATTACCAGCAGACCCACTATGAACATTTTGATTTTCCGGGCCGATTTAAAGACGATGAGAGCGGTAAAGCGTTTAACCAAATTCGTTTAGAGTACCTAAGAAGGCAGGCGCGTACCGCACAAGGCCAAAGCAATGAAGCGCGTTTGCAAGCCGGAACCCTGTTTGATTTGGTCGAGCATTTAGACGACAGCGCGAACCGAGATTGGGTGGTGGTGCAAGTAAACCATCAAGGCCGGCAGCCGCAAGCATTAGAAGAGTCTGGCGGTAGTGGTGCAACGACCTACAGTAACCAATTTACCTTGATCCCGGCCGATGTAACGTGGCGTGCAACACCGCACACGAAGCCGCAAGTGGATGGCCCATGCATCGCCCACGTGGTTGGCCCCGATGGCGAAGAGATTTTCTGCGACGAGTATGGCCGCGTTAAACTGCATTTCCCATGGGACAGATATTCCAAGGGCAATGAACACAGTTCATGTTGGGTGAGGGTGTCGCAAGGTTGGGCTGGCAGCCAATATGGCATGATGGCTACCCCAAGAATTGGCCATGAAGTGATTGTCGATTTTTTAAATGGTGATCCGGATCAACCCATCGTCACAGGCCGCGCTTATCACGCCACCAATAAAGCGCCCTACACACTGCCAGATAACAAAACCAAAACCGTACTGCGCAGTGAAACGCATCAAGGTGAAGGCTTTAATGAGCTGAGTTTTGAAGACCAAGCAGGGCAAGAGAAAATCTACCTGCATGCGCAAAAAGACTATGAAGCGCTAGTGCTTAATGATGCCACCACCCACATCAAACACGATAAACACCTTACAGTGGATAACGACCAGTTCAGCCACATCAAAAATAACCAACACCTAACGGTCGAGGGCGAAAGCCGTCAGAAAATAGCGTTAGATCATAGCCTTGAAGTGGGTGGTTCACTGCACCAAAAAATCGGTGAAAAAACGGTTTTTGACTCAGGTAATGAAGTGCACCTTAAAGCAGGCAATAAGTTGGTGTTAGATGCGGGTAATGAGATCACCATTAAAGCTGCGGGCAGTTTTATCAAAGTGGATGGCGGCGGCGTGCACCTAGTCGGGCCTGCGATCAACCTTAACTCCGGCGGCAGCGCAGGCAGCGGCTCGGGTTATGGCGGTGTTGTCGCGGCGTTGCCTATGGGGCTGGCAGCGTCAAGTGCGCCGGATGAAATATTGCTTGCTCCAATTTCTGCATCAATGACCAGCCTATTACCAGCGTTGGCTACATTAGATTTACCCATCACAGAGCTATGTCAAAAGAAGGCTGATGGCAGTTGTCCAAAACCTAATTGTGAGTGTGTCTGATGAAGAGCGATGATAACCAATATTTGCTTGTGGTTGATGCACTTAGAGTGACCGATGCCAAACAAATTTGTACACAAGACAATAACGAGTGGGGGCCTCTTTATTTGGGAACGGAGTGGCAACCACAATTGGAAAACAGCCCCATCTGGGTCAAAGTGACACCAGATGATCCTTTGTGGCAGTTGTGGGAAAATGACCAAACTTGGGCAACGAGCGCCGTGATATTCGTATATTCTGATAACCAAGAGCTCAACGATATTGTCACCTCATTGCAGAATAACATTACCGCGCTAAGCGCGGATGGGCGTTTATTTCTGCTGCGCTTTTATTCTCCTTACACTCTATCAGTTATCGTAAAATATGGTGATGAGGCGGTCACTAATGCTGTTTTAGGCGCTGCTCGTTCGGCTTATTTATCACCGCTTATTTCTCAGGAGTACGGGATGGAGAACGTTCAACATACCCGTTTCAATAGCCAGCAAACTCCGCTTTCACTTCCTAGCGCACTTATTGAGGAATTATTGCAATGAGCTCCCATATAATTCAACCCGGAGATACGCTCTCTGTATTAGCCAAACGTTACAATACCGATATCAAGACTTTACAGCGGTTGAATGCCCAACAGATCAAAGATATTGATCTCATTTACAACGGTAATACTTTGGTTTTACCGGAAGTCTACGATTTGGCTAGTGGTGAGCGAGAGGCTAAGCAAATCTTATCCAATGATCGGCTTACTCTCTCTGAATGCAGTGTTCCGCAATTTGTCGATGCTTTATATGTTCCTGAGCATCCGAATACCAGAAAGCAGATGCTGATATTACTTACCGAAGAGGCCAAAAAATATGTGCTTGAAGATAACCAGCGTTGTAAGGCCGCTTTGCAAGGGGATAAAGAAACCGTTCTTAAACAGCTCACTAAACTGGGGGTGATGGATCAATTCAATAGCATCGCCCATGAAGCGTTTTTAAAGCATATTGATGAGCAAAAAGCCAAGGATTACCGAGAAGCTCTGTTGGAACACATGGCCTTATCCTACTGTTACCAAAACGATGTCCTGCAATTTCCTTTAGACAATGAGCGTATAGGGCTCAGTAGTATCAATTCACGTCAGCAAAAAATTGAAGAACGATATGAAGACGCATTACGTGATATTGAACAACGTTCCCAAGGTTCAAACTGGCTTCCCATCGGAGGAATGATGGGAGAAATAATGTTAACTAAAGATGCGATTGCCGGAGCTGAGAATCACCGAGTTGCACAACTCAAAAAATTACAGAAGTCTCTGATAAAGCAGCTCGAAAAAAGCATTCAACGCTTTGAAAAAGAGGCGATGGATTTTGCTGCCAAAACGAGCCTTGAGGAGCAAGGTAAACATTACCAATTTTCTGATAAGCATGCCTATTACACCTCAAACGTTGATCTTGAAATTTATAAAGCATTAGAAACCATCAAAAAAGAACGTAAAAAGCTTGGGTTATGTGACGATATCGACAGTGCAGATTTAACCATTTCTACCGCGATACCCTCATTAAAAACCGCGTATGAAAGTTATCAGTATTGGCAAGGCACTGCGCATACGGTTTTAAATCGTCTAATGAGTCAAAGAGACTATTGGAACCCTAGCGCCTTTTTCACTAGTACTAAGAGTGATAACCGACTGCAGAATCGTGATTTTTATGCTGCGGTATACCAGCTTAATCAGACCGGAACGGTACTTAAAGAGCAGTGCTTAACGGAAGATGAACTCTTTAAAGGCTGGGAGCAGGTAGAGCAAGTAAGGATTGCGATTAAAGAGCAGCGCGCCAGTATTGCTGATTTACAAAAGCTGTTGAATAGCATTGAGCGGCAGACGCCCATTGATAGTGCAATGGGATATTATTGCGTTTATGTACTGAACTTGCTTTTACTGCAAGAGGTCGCGCTGCGAGTAGAAAATTTTGCTGAGCGGTTGGGGGAGAATGCGCAGTACGCTCAATATGTTAAAAGTTTATTGCGCTACGCGGAAGCGGCGCAGCAACGTCGTGAAAGTCTCTTAGCAAAGGTCAAAGCCCCCCGCTGGGATTACTTGAAAAGAGACATTACCTTTATCGGCGATGTTCCTGTTTGGGATGATTCATCCCGTACGGTATTGGTCCGCGAAACTCACTGGCAACCTCAAAACCTCAATAACCAGATTTTTGCCAATAGTGGTATTAATCAGCGAACCGTAGTGGAATGTGCCCTCTCTTCCGATCCAAAGACCGCGCTTTATATATTGTCTGATAGCCCAGTGCTTTCTTCCAATGTGGCTGAAAATAAAAAATGTACTTCGGTGATTTCGTTAAACCTAGCGACATTAGCTGCACGGGAGAAAGGCAAAATCACGGCAGGACTCAAAAAGGCACTGGGCAGTGAATCGGTATTGAAAAGTCTGAAGTTTGAGCAAACCGCAACTTGGGCTAACGTTGAAGACATTGTGTTTCCTTGGCAAACAAAACGTTTTGAAAATGAAATGTTTGGCATTAATACTGCTTACGAAACCAGCGGTGGTGTACAGTTTGCCCGTTATGTTTACAGCGCTGAGGCAAAAGTTGATCATGAACTGATCAAAGCCGATTCCTCTACGCTAGTGAAAATCGATCTGAATGCTGGTTTTTCATTAGCCAGTGCTGAGCGCTGCTTCACGATACGATTCCCTAATTCGGGATCCTTACCATTAGATATTCCGTATCGTGTCAGAGAGAGTAACGAACGTCGAATCAAAAACATAGGCACGGCCGTCTTAGTGATTGAGGGCAAAGTCTATGGCGTATTAGGAGCCAGCCTTAAGTTGGGGACGGAGCTGAATATTGGCAATATCGAAGAAGCTCGTGCAGGATTTGGAGCCCAACAAGTCAAGCCACTTGGTATCAAGGGGACGGTACCTAATAGAGCGGATTACAGCTCTTACGCTGTATCATCATTGGGGGCACGCGGCAGCAATGACAATGCGATTGGAGCTGGTATTAAGGCGGAAGCCTCTGCCTTTGCTGGGCTCGAAGCGGGCGGTATGTTGAGCTGCAAATACGATTGGACAAAAGATCAAAAATCGCCACCGCAAAACCTGTTTAAAGTCAGCCAAGATTTTAAAATGAGCCTAGGCATTGGCTATGAAGGTGTGTTGCAATGCACTTTTCAAAATGGCCGCTTTATTTTTATCACGGCGCTGGGTGCCAGTACCGGGCTGGGGATTGGGGGTAAGTTTGCCACCGAACTTAACCCAGCGGCTGCGAACGATTTTTTCGCCGCTTTACTCGCGGTGATGCAAAATTCGGGCTTCCAACGTTTTGAATTTTTTGATGAATCGGGTGAGGTGAATACCTTTGCTGCGTTTAACACAATATTGACCGTGGCGGCGGCTTTTGGTCTTACGGTTGGGCAAGTGATGATGTTACCCTTTAACATCATCAGCAATATGGAAAAGCAAGCCAGTGATAAAGATAACGCTTATTTTGTGGCGAACTTTTTACTTTCGAAGGAGCACCAACGAGAAAACCAACAGTGGATTGCCAATATGCCCGCAGAAACGTTAGCCAAGTTATTGTCGGTATTGGTCCATTACAATGATATTCCGGTGTTTACCCTTTTTAAAGATACTTCTCTTGAGCGGAGTAATGCGGCCACCCGCAATGAAAATCAGCGTAAGGCGATCAACCAAATATTACTCTGGCTAGGAGGCGAAAAAGCCAATCAAAGTGGTATGCGCCGTTTTGAAAATGCGCTGCAGCGCATGGGGTTAGCCGACCCGACTCAATTGGATAAAGCAGAGCAGTGGCCGCGTTATGCAAAAAATGTGTTGAGTTTACGTGATTTCTTTAGCAAAGCTTTTTCTCAACCGTATGAAAATCCGCAAGATAAAAATAAAGCCACATATATGGATCAGGTTCACCGTGATTATCGAACATTTCGAAAATCGATGTTGAGATTAACCGAGCAACATAAAATTTTAGAAAAAACCACCCTGAGTTCAGAGCGCCGTGCCCGTTTAAGTACCGACTATACCGCACTGCCTGCTAGTGATAAGGCGCAACTTGAACACTTAAAAGCGAGTGGCTACCGACTTGTTAACTGGTTACCAGAGAAATAAACATGAAAAAAATTATCTTTATCTGCCTGATTCTATTACACAGCGCCGTTTGGGCGAATGCCCCTATCGAGCAGGGCATTCGTCTGTTCAATCAAAAAGAGTATCAACAAGCGCAGCAAATCTTTCAGCAGCAATCGGATGCGGGCAGTGCTTATGCAACATTTTGGTTAGGGGTGACCCAGTACAAAAACCGCCAGCATTTTGAGGCGGGACAAACCTTTTTACAAGCGGCGGAGATGGGCGACCCATGGGCGATGGGGGTTCTGGGTGATGTGAATATTTATGCTAACAACCCTTGTAATTTCCTTGGTTGGCCCTGTGATCAGAAATGGTTAACGAAAGCCAAGCAAGGATGGAAAGTACTGGCTGAAAACGGTAATGGCAAAGCTGAATTTGCTTATAGCTCTACAACCCGAGATTGGTGGGAGTATATTCCATTTTATCGTCAGAGCCGATATCAAGAGATTGCTATTAGAGGAACTCGTAATGAGGGATATCGATTCTTAGATCACAATATCTATTGGGATTCATTTGAAGACAAGGTACCGTATTTCAAGTTTGCCGCTAATCAAGGTTATGCACCAGCAATGGTTTCTCTTTATTACACTCAATTATACGATGGTGATGTTGAGGGAGCTCTGAAGTGGATTAATCAGGCTATTCAACTTGGTTATCCTACCGCAGCTAGGGTTTTATTTCTTGCCTATGACTTGGGTAAGGAAGATAAGCTAGGGGATAAAGTGATTAGGTCCAATCCTCAAAAAGCCTATTACTATAATAAATTAAGTGGAGCATTAGGGGGCGAAGAGGAGACTAGTTCTATTGTCAGCACACGTTTAATCAAAGATGGTCTACCCGTTTCTGATGAAAATGGTGAGCCAGTGTTTGAAGTTCTCGTGACTGAGCAAGAGCAAGCGGAAATGGATAAACAAGTGGCTGAATTTGTGAAAGACATTAAGCCTAATCTGTTTTTGGATGAAACGTCGATAAATCTGTTCTAATTCATCTGTACTTATGGTGGTGCGTTATTGGTCTTACTGTGGTTTTGATGAATACGTCGCCTTTCTGCATAGCGAAATTCATCGAAGTTAATGGCAAATTCATAGCCTACACGGCAAAAGCATAAACTACCTAAACCCTTAGGGTAAAAACAACATCGCAACAAGCTTAATCAACGAATCTGATAAGGAGCAAATCAATGGCAAATGGTGCATTAGTAGGAGATATCGGATCCGATCATGATGGTTTTCCTCCGACGCCGATCACCGCTGGGTCACCGACGGTAAAAATTGATGGCAAAGCGGTGGCAAGGCAGGGCGACCCGCTAGAGCCTCATGACAAACCGAAAAACCCAAGCCATCCACGTGCAATTAAAGGCGGCTCGGGTAGCGTTATGATTGATGGCAAGCCCGCCGCGCGAGTAGGCGATGCCGTTGACTGTGGTGGCGTAATTATTGGTGGTTCATCGGTCAATATTGGTTAGGGTTGTAGCCCATTTAATCAATAAAGCGGCGCTTCAAATCTTGAGTGCCGCTTTATTGTTTTAAGCACAGCAGCTTTAGCACCAGTGAGCCAGCGTTATCCCTCTTTATGAAAAGAAATTCTACGGCCAGAAACGGAGCGAACAATGATCCGCCATATCTTATTAATCAAATTCAAACCACAAACTCAGCCTGCCGACATCCAACAGCTCAAGTCGCTGTTTGAAGCCATGCCAGAGAAAATTGAGGGGGTCTCCGCTGTTGAGTGGGGCGTGAACGACAGCCCAGAAGGTAAAAACCAAGGTTATACCCACAGCGTTTTAATGACATTTACCGATGAGCAAGGACGCCAAAATTACCTACCTCATCCAGAGCATAACGCGCTAAAAGATGTCTTTCGTCCTTTGCTCGAAGAGATCATCGTTTTCGATTATTCGATTTAGTCAAAGCCAGTAAAATCTAGACGGTGTTTACCCCCTGACTTCGCCGCTAAGATTCAAGCCTCAAGGTTTAAATGGTCTATGCCGGCCTTCGCTTATTAATAAATGATGAAAAGCCATTAAAGTATAGATTTATCAATACATTAGGCTGTTCTATTCGCCATTCTATCAATGGTATTTAGATCAAATTTCCAGCATAAAACATTCATGATAATGGGATGGTTGTATGGTTTTATTATTATTGTGAATGATTTTCATTGCATTGCGTTTTATCTTTTTGGTCGCTTTTTAAGCGCATTAAATAGGATGTAATAAAATGAATAAAGGATACAAATATTCTGCTCTTGCTGCAGCAATACTCGTTTCAGCATCGGTTTCAGCAAACGTCAGTGTTGAACCCACCCCAATTAATTCTCCTTTTATTAAAGATATAAAAGGTAATATTGTTGAAGACTATACTCCACAAGCTATCCAACCTCGTTTGTTTTTCATGCGTATGATTGGGAGTTCTGAACAGCGTGGGGATTGGTTTAATCTCTCGGCTAACTATTCCTCTATCCAAGGGGTTGGATCTGATTATGTGTATGAAACCCTGATGCCCCCCCTTAAACCTCAGACAGTTATCGTGGCTGTGTTGGATTCAGGCGTAGACATTGAACACGAAGATCTAAAGAACAAATTATGGGTTAATCAGGGTGAAATCCCAGACAATGGCATTGATGATGATGGTAATGGCTATATTGATGATGTGTATGGTTGGAATTTCTTAGGCAACTCGCTTGGTATCAATGTGGATTACGATACATTAGAGCTGACGCGTGAGTACAAAAAATACCTTGATTTATTAGAAGGCAATGATTGGATACCTGAGCAAAAACGTGCTTACTACCAAGCAATAGAAACGGAATATCTAGCCGAGGTTCAGAGTAACCAAACCCTGCTTGCGCAGGTCAATGAAGCTATCGCACAAGCGAATCAATATAAATCGCAAATCGCAACCTTGACTCAGCATCAAGATTTTACTGCCGAAGGTTTACTCATTTTGCTGTCACATCCGAACCCTGAAGTTGTCACCGCTGCTCAAGCTTTATTAGCGCTATTTGACGGCTGGTATTCGTTTGGCTACCTTGAGTCAAGACGTAGCCGATACCAAAATGCGTTGGATTATCACTACAACCTTGAGTTTGATCCTCGTGCTGATATCGTTTTAGATGACATCAGCAACCCTTGGGAAAAGGGGTATGGAAATAATGATGTAAAAGGGCCTGATGCATCACACGGTACGCATGTAGCGGGAATTATTGCGGCAGAGCGTCGCAATGGCATTGGAATTGACGGCTTATCTGAAGATGTGAAAGTCATGTCGTTGCGTATGGTGCCCAATGGTGATGAGCGCGATAAAGACATTGCTAATGCTGTGCGTTATGCGGTGGATAATGGCGCAAAAATCATCAACATGAGTTTTGGTAAAAGCTATTCACCACGTAAATTTGTAGTTGATCACGCGTTTCGTTATGCGGCCAGCAAAGGTGTGTTAATCATCCATTCTGCAGGCAATAGCCAAAGTGATAATGATAGTAAACCAAGCTTCCCTAATCGTTTTGCCGATACTTACGAATCGTCACCTATTTCAACTTGGATAGACGTAGGTGCATCAGCGAAATACGCGAATGAAGATTTTGTCGCCAGTTTTAGTAATTATGGCCAAAAATCGGTTGATATCTTTGCACCCGGTTATCGCATTCTCTCTTCTACGCCAAGCAATAACTACGCCACTTATAGTGGTACGAGTATGGCTGCACCTGTAGTATCAGGCGTTGCCGCTATGGTGTGGTCACGCTATCCAGAGCTCTCCGCAGTAGAACTCAAAGCTCTATTACTTGATAGCGCCCGTCGTTATCCTGAGCTGTTAGTGAAAAAACCATCATCACCTGAAACGCTTGTTCCATTCAGTGCGCTATCGATCTCGGGTGGAATGGTTGATGCTGAAGCCGCTTTTGAAACACTCGCGAGTAAGTAGTGTCGCAGTCGGTAATGGATCAACTTTGTCTTGTTCTACAAGCACTGGCCCATTTCCCGATGGCTTAATTTAAAAGTGAGCGTAATAAAAGGCGTAGCTGATATCATCCAGCTACGCCTTTTTGTATTCAGAGAAGAGCGCGTGTTCGGGTGCTTGTCTGACCCATTACCTGACCCAAAATCGTCAGGTACAAAAAAAGGTCAGTAAACACTACGCTTACTAACCTTCTAGAGTTTGGTGCCCTCCCAGACTCAATTTTGTATTTTAACTTATTGTTAAATAAAAATTTTACTGGTTTTCATTTTATTCATTGGTACATTTGGTGGTACATCACGAAGAAACCAACAGCATCGTTCTTTCAAAATCAGAGTGATTTACGAAAAATCTTGGCTAGATCACATTGCAATTAGCCTGAACCTAATCGCTCCACTGTTTTGGATGAAAGCGTAACTATGTTGTTCTGCCGCTTCATTGACTCAACAGATCAGCATATATTCTTTCTTTAGATAAAAAACGTCTTAAACGATCATCTTGCTGTTCTTGCTGTTCTTGGTGAGTTTGAGTTGCTTGAAGATTGTCGTTGGAATCTTGATCTACATTGCCCTCTTTAGCATTTTTTCGATTTTCCAATTCTCTATCGATCAACTTTTTAAGCTTGGCCTTAATCTCATTTTTTCCATCGCTGCCAGTAAGCTCGATCAACTTAGCCCAATCCACCTCACTGAATGTTAGTGTTTTTTCTTCTTTAGTTCTGAAGGCTTTGCTTTGTGAAGATGAGGACTTAGCTTTTCTTGAAAACGAATCAGTGAGTTCTTTTACCACTTTTTTAAATGTTGTAACCTCGCTACTTTTTTCACTCAAATCATCAGGTGAGGTTGTTGCGCAAAGTACGTCAAAAATACACATAATGGTATGTTTTTGTTTAATGGAATCATTAGTTGTGTTTAAGCCGGTTCCTGGATACTTTTTCATCAAGTAATGGTAATACCAAGCGTTCAATTTTTCATCGTTTGAGTTAAACACGTTCCACTCTGTGTTTACGTAACGACAACTCAATTGGTAGAGACTTTCTATATCATTAATTATTTCTAGCATTACTCTTTGGTCGTCTACATGACAAGAAACAGCAATATACTCAAGTGTTCTGGCGATACTATCCTGAGCTGATGATGTTTTGTTTGGACAGATGCTTTTTAGAGGTACGAGGAAATGTGTCTTTTTGGCAGAGTCTAGGGCCATTTGAGCGAATTTGCCCAGTGTAACTT
>NZ_NDIM01000081.1:0-12894 GCF_002241375.1 Vibrio sp. V19_P1S1T109
ATTGGAACCTGCAAGGCAGTTGACAGATAGACGCTAAAAGAAGAGGTAAGACGGGACTAAGTCCCCAGTTGTTTCAACGGTGATAAGACTACTAAAGGCGTAATAGGCTTGCTTCCTCCACCTCAAAGTAATTTGGGGGGGAGGAGAAAGGATGAGTAATTTTATGGTATGGCGTTTTTAATGCACAGATCACGGATTTCAGGGGGAGGAGATCAGTTTATGGTTATAAAATAGAATACAAAATGCCTTATTGATCACTATTTAGGGCCAATAACATCATTAAAATGAAATAAAATTACATTCAAATTTTATTCATTGGGCGCTTGACCTAATATCAACAAAGCTTTTTACTTAAAGCGATGACGTGCAGCAAAATAACAATTAAAGATGCCCATATGAAATGTACTATTTCTAGCCCTTACCCACTCGGTGCAACCCTTGACAACACAGGTTGCAATTTTGCTATTCATGCTCCAGCAAATAAACAGCTTCTACTCGCTCTGTTTGATCAACAGGGAAGTTTCACCACCCACGAGTTAGAGAATGAATATGCGGGCGTGAAGTACACTCATGTGCCAAACATTAAAGCAGGGCAAAAATACGGTTACCTCATTTTAAATGGTGACGAGCCGCACTATATTTCCGACCCCTACGCGAAGGCGATAGATAAAAACTTAGGCTATAAAACACCATTTAGTTCAAAAAAGAGTTTCGAGCTGCCTAAGTGTGTCGTGGTTGACGATCAATTCGATTGGCAATCAACTAAAAAACCACACATACCTCGCGATAAGACTATTTTGTTTGAGACCCATGTCAAAGGAGTGACCAAACTCAATCCACGAGTGCCTAAAGCAGAACAAGGTACTTATTTAGGCTTAATCAGTGAGGAGATGCTGGAGTTTTATCGCAAGCAAAACATCAACACACTACAGCTACTGCCCATCGCGGCTTGTATGCATGAGCCACATCTATTGGATATGGGCAAAGTCAACTATTGGGGATATAACCCCTACCTGTTTATGGTGCCAGATCCACGTTATGCGCAAAAAGATGCAGTAACGGAGCTGAAAACGGCTATCAGAGAACTGCATCGTCACGGAATTGAAGTGATACTGGATGTGGTTTATAACCACTCAGCGGAGGGGGGCGAAGATGGGCCTATTTTCAATTTAAAAGCACTCGACCCTAAATATTATCTAAAACACGGTCAACATTACGCGAATTTTACCGGTTGTGGTAACACCATTGATCTCTCTTATCAACCCGCCCTTAACCTAGTCATGGACACGCTGCGCTACTGGGTTAGCGAATACCAAGTCGATGGTTTTCGTTTTGATTTGGCCGCAACGCTTGGAAGAAATGGCGATAATTTCAGCCCCGATGCTGCGTTCTTTAAAGCGGTGGCGCAAGATCCAACGTTAAAACGAGTCAAATTGATTGCAGAGCCTTGGGACATTGGTCCAAACGGTTACCAAGTAGGCAATTTTCCTTTCGGTTGGAATGAATGTAACGACAAATTACGTGATATCACACGCAGCTTTTGGCGCGGCGATCAAGGCTATTTAAAAGAGTTCGCCACACGCTTAATGGGCTCTCGCGACTTGTACAGTGCCGCCAACTGGCCCTACAAACTGACCGTCAATTACATCACTTACCATGATGGCTTCACCATGCAAGATTTGGTGTCATACAAGCATAAGCACAATGAAGCGAATGGTGAACAAAACCGAGATGGTCACGGTGACAATCGCTCCGACAACTATGGCGTCGAAGGCGAAACCGAGAACATGGTGATAAAAGCAACCCGCGAAAAGCAAAAACGCAATATGATGGCGAGCTTACTTTTTGCTTTTGGCATTCCTCATATTCTCACCGCGGATGTGCTTTCTCATACTCAGCAAGGTAATAACAACGCTTATTGCCAAGACAATGAGATCAGTTGGCTTGACTGGAACATGACCGAACGCAAAAGCTACTTCAAACATTGGTTGAGTCAAATGGTGGCGGCAAGACACCTTTATATGGTGCCCTTTATTCGTGCTTTTAGTGGTGAGGAACGTAATGCCAACCGCGTATTCTGGCGACGCGTGGATGGCACACTGATGGAACATGATGATTGGAACCGCTTAAGTTCTGTGGCATTGCAGATGGGCATTGGATCGGATGGGGCTGAAATGCTCTACTTGATCAACCAAACCAATGCACCAGCTCGTTTTACTCTACCTAAAGATCGTAACCAAAACTGGGAAGTGATATGCGATACCAATTTACGTAACGTACAACCCGGCCATGCAGAAGGGGAGTTGTTACAGTCGCCTATATCAATGACAATTTTGCACTACCAACCTGAAGTATAAAATCAAGTGCTGCACATCATTACCGATAAGCAAAGAGATTACCAATAAACAAAGAGGCCCAATTGGCCTCTTTCTCTTCTCTAATTTTTGCTTTCAAAACATTACAAGAATGCTTTGAAAGGCAGCTCTGGTTCATCGACAAAAATATCTTTAAAGCCTCTGAAATGCTGGTAATGCATACGTCCTTTGTCGGTTGGGTAGGTGTATTTTCCACCCACTTGCCAAAAGAATGGCGCAAAACCGTATTGCAGACGATCTTTTTTCATTTGCCACAATACTTCAATTTCACGCGGGTCATTTTGGAAGTTAGCCCAAATATCGTGGTGGAATGGGATCACCACTTCACAATCTAACGCCTCGCCTGCGCGCAAAATATCAGATGCAGTCAGCTTATCTGTGATGCCTCGTGGGTTTTCACCGTATGAGAGCAGCGCTACATCAATCTTGTAGTCATTACCATGCTTGGCATAGTAGTTCGAATAATGCGAATCACCTGAATGGTAGATTGAGCCACCGGAGGTTTCCAATAAGTAGTTGACCGCGCGATCATCCATACCATCAAGAATCCCCTTATCATAAGATGAAACACCTTTAGGCAGCGTAATCAACGCAGTGCGATCAAAAGAGTCCAGCACTCGGATACTGATATCGCCGACTTCAATGCAATCACCCACTTTCGCCACAATGCAGCGCTCACTCGGTACTCCCCAACCTTGCCACAGGTCAACGCAAGCTTGTGGCCCAATAAATTTCACATGTTCACCACAGTTTTGCAGCACAGCCGCTGCGACATTAATATCGATATGGTCAGCGTGATCATGCGTCGCCAGCACTGCATCAATCTCTTTGATGCCAAATGGGTCCAACACAAAAGGAGACGTTCTTAAGTTGGGTTGCAGTTCACGCACGCCCCCCATACGCATCATCTGATGCTGTTGATTCATCAAGGCATTCTTTTGCGTTTTCTTACCCGTCCCACACCAAAAATCGATCGAAAGATTGGTATTACCGGCACTTTTTAGCCAAATGCCTGTACAACCAAGCCACCACATAGCAAAGGTGTTGGCTTCCACTTCGGTCTTTTCTATCTCTTCATTCAGCCAAGTTCCCCACTCAGGAAACGTACTGAGAACCCATGAATCGCGTGTGATTTCATCAATTTTACTCATAGCAACACCTTTTATTTCACGATCAGTTAGACAAATTTTGGATGTAGGGAGCCAAGCGTCTTAACCAAAGGTGAAGACACTGAGCCTGTGTTTATTATTAGAATGTGTAGAGCGAAGTGCTTTCTATACCAGAATCACTTCTGTCCCCTGCTGTTGTAGCGCTTGGATAACTTGCGGATCGGCGGCTTTGCCAGTGATAACAATATCAACCTTGCTGGCGGGGCAAAATAGCATGCCCGTACGCTGCCCAACTTTAGAACTATCCACTACCACCACTAACTTACCGATTTGCTCTAGCATCTGTTGCTCGGCAACGGCGGTGAGCATATCGGTTTTGTATAGGCCATTTTCCGTCAGCCCTTTGCCACTGGTGAACATCCAATGTCCGGCATAACCACCTAACGAATCAGGGGCGGGGTTGAGGAAAATGTTTTGTGCTTTGTTGTACTGCCCACCAATGATGATCACATCGTCGTGATCTTCATTGATAAGGTAACTGGCCAGTGGGAAATAGTTAGTCACGATTTGAACATCTTGGCCGCACAACTCTTTACCGAGCAAGAAGGCGGTCGAACCACAGTTAATTACCACACTGTCACCTGGATTGCAGAGCTTAGCCGCAGCCATGGCAATCTGTGATTTTTCATGGAAATGATCCGTACTGTCGATATTTAACGGCGTCCACGCCCGCTTTCTAATCTCTAAACGTTCAGCACCATTGCGAACTTTCTTCAGCTTACCTAGCTCATCTAACTTAGAAATATCGCGGCGGGCCGTTGCTGGTGACACGTTAAATTTTTCAATAATATGCGTGACGTTGATGGTGCGCATATTGTCTAGCAAAGACAGTATCTCGTTATGTCTTTGTACTTCGTTCATGGTTATCACCTTATCTTTTCATCAAGTGATTACTTGGTGATTATTTATGATTTTTTTTGATTCTATTTCTCATCCATCACAATGTCAAACACTGGACGAACAAAACTTCCCTCTCGCTCACAATAAAACCTAACTAATTGATTTTATTTGAAATAAAATTTTAACTGTGACTTAAGTATCAAATAATGTCTCCATTTGGCGAAGAAATTGATAAAAATCAAAATAATCACAAATGAGCATTGAATGATTACTTTTGATTGGTAAAGTCTATTTCGTGAGCAAAACAGGATTGAAATCGGCATCACCTTGCTGATTCACTCTGACCTACACCCAGCTTCGAGTAAGACGGGAATACACATAACGATAAATAGAGAATCAAGGGGTAAAGATATGCAGTTCATCTACGATATCTTCTACATTTTTTATAGCCAAGTAATGACTAAAGCACCTTTGCTGCTGGGCTTAGTCACCCTTATCGGTTACTGGTTATTAAGAAGAGATACCACCACCATCATTAAAGGGTCGATCAAAACCATCGTCGGCTTTATGTTGGTACAAGTGGGTGCAGGAACCTTAGTGGCAGGCTTTAAGCCTGTGATTGAGAAATTATCGGAATATCATGGTTTAACTGGCTCGGTTATCGACCCGTACACCTCAATGATGGCCACCATGGAAATCATGGGGGATGATTATTCTTGGGTTGGTTATACCGTACTACTGGCACTGGCGATCAACATCTTGCTCGTTTTGCTGCGCCGCTACACAGGCATTCGCACCATCATGCTAACGGGGCATATTATGTTCCAACAAGCAGGGTTAATTGCGGTGTTCTACCTTGTGCTGGGCGCAAGCATGTGGGAAACCATCCTTTATTCGGCTGTTTTGATGGCGCTCTACTGGTCTATCTCCTCCAACATTATGTTCAAACCCACCGAAGCCGTCACGGGTGGAGCCGGTTTCTCCATCGGCCACCAGCAACAAGTCGCGTCTTGGATTGCAGTTAAGATTGCCCCCAAATTGGGCGACAAAAACGAGAGTGTCGACCACCTTGAGCTGCCTAAATGGTTGCACATTTTCCACGACAGTATTGCCGCAACCGCGATTGTGATGACGCTATTTTTCGGCATTATTTTGCTCTCATTTGGTTTAGACAACCTGCAAGCAATGGCGGGAAAAACCCATTGGTCTATCTACATTCTGGAAACTGGCCTTAAATTTGCGGTAGCGATTCAAGTTATCGTAGCGGGTGTGCGTATGTTCGTTGCCGAACTGTCTGAAGCCTTTAAAGGTATCTCAGAACGCGTCATTCCTAACGCGGTTTTAGCCATTGACTGCGCCGCTATCTACGCGTTCTCACCTAATGCCATGGTGTTTGGTTTTATGTGGGGCGCGATTGGTCAATTTACGGCGGTGCTGGCCATGCTCGCTTTTGATGCACCGATCATGATCATTCCCGGCTTTATCCCGATGTTCTTCTCCAACGCAACCATTGGTGTTTTTGCCAACCACTTTGGCGGCTGGCGCGCGGTCATGAAGATCTGTTTTGTGATGGGTATTATCGAAGTCGTTGGCTCCGCATGGGCCATTCACATCTTCAACCAATACGGCACCGAATTCAGTGGCTGGATGGGCATGGCCGACTGGGCGTTAGTCTTCCCGCCAATCATGCAAGGCTTATCCGTCTCAAAACTGTTCTTCTTTGTGCTGATTGCATTGGCTGGTGTGTACATGTTCTTCGCCTCTAAAAAACTGCGTGAAGAGGAAGATGCACAAGGTTTGGTGAACATCAGTGACGATCCAGAAGTCATCGCCGCCGTCGAACAAGCACTGAAAGTCAGTGATGGCGTACGTCCGGTCAGCATTTTAGCCGTGTGTGGTAATGGGCAAGGCTCCTCAATGATGATGAAGATGAAAATCGGTAAGTATCTGGAGAAAAAAGGCATTCCACACGTGATGGATTCCTGCGCAGTGTCTGATTATAAATCTAAGCTCGCCACCACCGACATCATCGTCTCATCAAAACATCTCTCTGGTGAGATGGAGCCCGGGGAAGGCAAGTTTGTGCTCGGCGTACAAAACATGCTGAATCCGAACTCTTTCGGTGATGAGCTGCTCGATATCATCGATAAAAACTTTGTCACTTTGAAATAGCTATTTACTACAAAACGATAAGTACAAAAACAACAATAGGTGCCAGACGCACTGGCACCCACTCTGGAGATAGAACCATGGGACTGAAACAATCACTGATCGACAATGATTCCATCCAATTAAATGCACAGGCAAGCACTTGGCAAGAGGCGATCAAAATCGGTACGGATAGGCTGATCAAATCGGGAGCCATCCACCCCTGCTATCACGATGCCATCATCAGCAGCGTTGAACAATTAGGCCCGTACATCGTCATCGCGCCGAATCTTGCCCTGCCTCATGCTCGTCCTGAAAATGGCGTGATCAGAACCGCCTTTGCTTTAGTGACGCTACAAACGCCTGTCTATTTTGACGGCGAAGATGAACCGGTCGATGTGCTGATCACCTTGGCTGGTAGCTCGTCTGATCAGCATATGGAAGGATTAATGGAAGTAACCCAAGTGCTGGATGATGAAGAGAGCGAGACTGGCGTTGATCTCGATAAACTGCGCCGTTGTCGTACCGCGCAGGATGTTTACCAAATAATTGATGAAGCGTTAGCGGCACAATTGGTCGAGTGAGGATGTCATGTATAGCGAACTAAAACAGCGAGTATTTGCGGCAAATCTTAAGCTTCCCCAATACGGTTTAGTCACTTTCACTTGGGGCAATGTATCAGAAATAGACCGCGAGAAGGGCGTCATCGCCATCAAACCTTCCGGCGTAGAATACGATGTGATGAAAGTCGATGACATGGTGATCGTTGACCTTAACGGCGCGATTGTGGAAGGCACACTTAATCCATCCAGTGATACCGCCACTCACCTCGAACTCTATAAAGCTTATCCAGAGATTGGCGGCGTGGTACACACCCATTCGCGCAGTGCCACTATTTGGGCGCAAGCGGGCATTGACATTCCCGCTTTAGGGACCACTCACGCCGATTATTTTTACGGTGACATCCCCTGCACACGCAAACTTTCTTGCGATGAAATCGCTGGCCAATATGAGAAAAATACCGGCCTTGTGATCATCGAAGAGTTCAAACATCGTCGCATTGATCCGATGGCGGTGCCAAGCGTGATTGTCGCCGGGCATGCTCCTTTCTCTTGGGGCAAAGATGCTAACGATGCGGTTCATAACGCCGTCGTCTTGGAGGAGATTTCAGCCATGGCGCTGGCGACTCGTTCACTCAACAGTGGCATCAAGATTCAACCGGAATTATCCGATAAACACTATCAACGTAAGCATGGTGATAACGCTTACTACGGTCAAAGGTAGCGGCTATGTATAAAGTTCTCGCGCTCGACCTTGATGGCACGGTGTTGACTGATGAACACACCATTCATCCGCTGCTAAAGCGGGCGATTCAACAGGCGCAGCAACACTGCCACGTGGTGATCGTGACAGGCCGTCACCACACGGCGGCTAAACCCTATTATCAAGAATTGGGGCTCACAACCCCCATCATCTGCTGCAACGGCACGTATGTGTATGACTACCAAAATGAAAAAGTGCTCAAGCACAATGCCATCACCAAACACGATGCATTGACCTTTCTTGCACTGGCTAAAGAATTTCAAATGAAACTGGTGATGTATGTGACCGACGCGATGACCTATTCCAAGCGTAGCCCAATCGCCTACATGCAAGCGTTAGAAAAATGGGCCAGCCAGTACCCACCAACAGCACAGCCCAAAATCGAGCAAATTGACTCGTTTCGTCACCGCGTCGAGCAAGAAACGTTTATTTGGAAATTTGTGGTTGAAGGGCTACCGAGTTCCGTTGAACGCCTTGCCCAACAAGCTTGGGTACAAGAGACATTCAACGGTGAGCGTTCATGGTCGAATCGCATCGACTTTGCTGCCAAAGGCAACAGTAAAGGTCAGCGCTTGGCTGAATATGTGCAATCGCTTGGCTACCACGCTAATCACGTGCTGGCTGTCGGCGATAACCATAACGACATTTCAATGCTCGACTACGCCGGGCTCGGTGTGGCGATGTTCAATGCCGACGATACGGTGAAATCCCACGCCAAACTGATTTGTACAACCGATAACAATCACGACGGGCTCGCCCGTTTGATCCGTGACAAAATTCAAGGATAACTCTCATGACTAAACCAATGATCCAAATCGCTCTCGACCAAACTGACCTTATTTCTGCCATCGAAGTGGCAAAAAACGTAGCAAGCTTTGTTGATGTCATCGAAGTGGGCACCATCCTCGCCTTTGCTGAGGGCATGAAGGCCGTCAAAACGTTACGCCATAATCACCCTGACCATATTCTAGTGTGCGATATGAAAACCACCGATGGCGGCGCTATTTTAGCGCGGATGGCATTTGAAGCTGGCGCGGATTGGATCACCGTTTCTGCCGCAGCGCATATCGCCACCATCAGCGCTTGTAAGAAAGTCGCCGATGAACTGGATGGCGAAATCCAAATCGAAATTTACGGCAACTGGACCTTTGCTGATGCACAAGCGTGGATTGATCTTGGTATCACTCAAGCCATTTATCACCGTTCAAGAGATGCCGAACTGGCCGGTATTGGTTGGACAAGCGAAGATGTTGAGAAGATGCGAACTCTATCCGATATGGGGCTTGAACTTTCCATCACAGGTGGCATCGTGCCAGATGATCTCTATTTATTTGAAGGCATTAAGGCCAAAACGTTCATTGCGGGGCGTGCATTGGTCGGTGAAAAAGGTCGCGCCACTGCCGAAGCACTGCGCAGTCAAATCGATCGTTTTTGGTGCTAGGAGGCCGTATGTATCAACATTTGCCACGCCAACGTATCGGGTTGTATGAAAAAGCGCTCCCCAATCATTTCAGTTGGGAAGAAAAGCTCGCCACAACGAAAGAGCTGGGGTTTGATTTTTTAGAGATATCCGTCGATGAGTCGGATGAACGTCGTCAACGCTTAGACTGGGATGATGCAACCATCTATCAGCTACGAAGATGGTGTGAGCAATACCAAATCCCGCTGCAATCGATGTGCTTAAGTGCGCACCGTAAGTTTCCTTTTGGCTCGTCAGACCCCGCCATTAGAGAACAAGCCATTCTGCACATGGAGAAAGCGATTACCTTAGCTTACAAACTGGGTATTCGCACCATCCAACTCGCAGGCTATGATGTCTATTACGAACCCGCTAATAAAGAAACTCATCAACGTTTCATTGAAGGCATGCAGCTTTCCGCCAAATTGGCCGAGCGTGCTGGCGTGATGCTGGCAGTGGAGATCATGGATACCCGCTATCTTAACTCACTGAGCAAGTTCGAAATTCTCAAGCGGCAAGTACCCTCACCCTATTTTATGGCGTATCCAGATGTAGGCAACATTTCAGGTTGGAACTACGATGTGTGTACTGAATTGGCACTTGGTATGCCTCACATTACTCAGATCCACCTTAAAGATACCCATTGTGTCACCCCAAACTACGCTGGCCAATTTCGAGATTTAGTGATTGGAGAAGGAGAGGTTAATTTCGACGCCATTTTCCAAACCTTGAAAAAGACACACTGCGTTGTGCCGATGGTGATTGAGATGTGGGCACAAAATGAAGATTGGCAACGCGACATTCGTACCGCTCAACAGCGGCTAAATCAAGCTTGTGATGCTGCTGATTCGCCTCGTTTATTCAACCTATAGCTCATTTATTCAACCTATAAATTGTGCTCGGGTGCATCTTTTATGCATCCTTCATCCTCATATTGGATAATACCGCGCCCTCTCCCCCGTGAGCGCGGTAGCTTTTCTTGGCAAATATTGACATCACCAACACAATCGCGCAGAGTTGCTTTTTGATAACGCCCCGATGCATAACACTCTGAGAACCAATGAAATTACTTCACTTACAACTCTTCTGGTATGAAAAGCATCACACCCTTTTAGAAATGGAAGCGCTCCCTACGCTCACCCCAACCCAAGAGCAAGCACTGGCAGAATGGGTTAAGTGTCGACGCAAAATATTAAGCTTTGAGGCTCACCAGCATATTTGGGTAAAAGTGAATGTAGACGGTTTTTCTTCCGCTTTGCATTTAAAGCCGAATGGCACGTTGGTCGAGCGAGATCTGTTTGGTGAAAAAACACTGCAAGGATTATGGAAAGTTATCGACGGTTTCTTATTTATCAAAGTGATCAGCGGTGAATTTATTGTCGAATATCAGATTGTTGGCAATAACGAACAGAGCATTCACTGCGGTATTGAGTACATCAACGGCCGAGTCAGTACCTACAGCAAATTTATTCAAACCAAATAAGCTTTGTGACCCACGGGAAAAAATGAGACATATGTTGAACAAGATATCAACAACCTTGTGAATCCATCGGCAAACTGTGGCACACTCGACATAAATGCAGACTCGGTTCATCACGGTTTATGGAAGAGTACTTAAAACGAATCAAGCAGCTTGAAGAGCAAGTTGAGCATCTCAAAAAAGAAAACAGCTCTCTTGAAGAAAAGCTGAATGCAACGCTAGAAGGCACTGGTCTTTGTCTTTGGGAACAACACATTCCTAGCGGAACCCTTAAAATATTCAATAGAGAATGGGGTGATATGCTTGGCTATCAATCACACGAGCTCGACGCCACCGTCGACATTTGGAAAAGCAAGCTCCACCCCGATGATTATGACTTAGCCGTGGGCGCTTTTGAGGACCATTTGAATGGCAAGGCTGACACCTATCAGGTCATACACAGGATGATCCGCAAAGATGGAGGTCAAAGCTGGGTGTCGGATCGCGGCCGAATCGTTGAATATGATGAGAATGGAAAGCCGCTGCGCATGATGGGCACCCACACGGATATTACCAATGAAAAACATTATGAATTAGAACTCTCCAAACTCGCTGCGCAAGATCCATTAACCAACCTATTAAATCGAAAGGCGTTAGAAACTAAGTTTGACGAGATGAATGATCTTGTCGAACACCCCGCGGCACTGATTTTTATCGATTTGGATGACTTTAAAACCGTCAATGATCATCTTGGGCACCAAGCTGGGGATTTCGTGCTACTCCAAGTTTCTCAATGGCTTCAAGAAAATGCGCCTCAACCATCATCGATTGCTCGTTTGGGCGGCGATGAGTTTGTCCTCTTGTGCATCAATCAAAGCACAGAAACGTTAAAGCAGTTTATCGATAGTTTGCTCACCAAAGCCTATTCACCACTAAAATTAAGCCATGGAGAAGTGCAAATTGGCTTTAGTATTGGTGTTTGCCAATTCACAACCTCAACGCATACTTTTGAAACCTTATATGAATGGGCCGACCAAGCAATGTATCAGGTGAAGAAAAATGGCAAAAATGGCGTTGAGTACATCAATCTTAGCCAATAGCAGGCAAAAATACTTCCCCTAACATACATCTCACCGAACCACCGCCAATATCCTCAATGGTCTTCACATTACACGGCAGTAACTTACCGTGACTGGCCAGCTGCGCACGCTGCGCCGGCGAAAAGGCATCAAACGCCGATTGCGACATAGCGATCACTTTATCCCCTGCCGCCGTTTCTAATTGTAAAATGTTGCCGCAGAAACAGTTCATCTGCTCAAGTGAAATTGAGATGATCTGTTTATCTTTGGCCAGTGATTTAACCACAAAACGGCGTTCAAACTCCGGGATCACTTCATCGCAAATCACGCAGAATGCTTCACCAACCGCCATCATCACATTGGTGTGATAAACCGGTTGGCCTGAAGGCAACGCCGTTTGAAAAGAGACCACGCGATCATAACCGATACGTTTAGCGTACTCCTCTAGCACTTCACGGTCGCAGCGCTGTGACAACGCCGAATAGATGGTTCGATTAAGGTGATCCATCACCATCACACCGGTGCTTTCAAGATAAGCCTGCTGGTCTTGATACGCGAGCAACGAATCTTGCGCCAATACCTTACGGCCTGACAAAGTAAGAGCTTCAACCAACGCTTGTGGGCGCACTTCTTGCTGTCGATTTTTACAAGCCATCGGAAAGGTAAACAAAGTTCCCTCTGGCGTAGTGCTAAACCAGTTATTGGGAAAGACGGCATCTGGCGTTTCCACTTCAGATAATGGGTAATCAAACTCCACTACTTGTACGCCTTCGAGACGCAGTGTCTCAACCATGCTTTGATATTCGGCCATGGCTTGGATACGAACTTGTGCGGTACTCAATGCAACTTGGTGTTGAAATTCATTATCTTGTGCCGTTTGAGCGTTAAATTTGAACTCTTTTGGCGGCACCATTACGACACAATTGGCATTTTGCACCGTATTCACGGCTGGCTGTGTGATCACTTGTTCCTGCAACATCATAGAAACTTTCCCTTCTACTCACTTTAGGCCAATTGTAAGCATAATGTTAAAATAACATTG
>NZ_NDIM01000021.1:0-12887 GCF_002241375.1 Vibrio sp. V19_P1S1T109
TTTATACCTAAACTGAGCAAAGATGCACTGTTGCCAGCACACTGATATGGCCAAGATTCTGAGTCACCGTCACTATTTCAGTAAATATCGGTCTGGTTGCTAAGTATCGTATTATTATTTGTGATAGTGACAGTTCCAAAAGAGGGACTTTTCAGACAAAAATCGTTGGTTAAATTTGACCATCACTACGCCCTAAGGTAACTTTCGTGCATATTTACCAAGATAAAAAGATTATGGCGAGCAAGAAACCTGAAAATATGTCCTTCGAAGCGACAATCGAAGAACTTGATAGCTTAGTGGAACAGCTAGAAAATGGCGATTTAGCCTTAGATGATGCGCTAAAAAAATTCGAGCGCGGAATATCCCTTGCTCGTGCTGGACAAAGTAAGTTAAGTGAAGCGGAGCAGCGAGTCAGTATTTTGCTCAGTGCGAGCGATGACGCGCCACTCTCTGACTTTACTGAACTACCTGAGTAATAGGCACGTATTACTGATACATACTTATTACTGACTCATATTTATCGATCTCATCGCTCGCTATGTGACATGAACCTGTCAATTAAGTCACAGGGAGACGGTCGATCGTAACCTAGTAGATACCACAACTTAGTAGAAAGAGTGCCCTATGATTGAGGCTCTGAGCTCCTATCAGCAAAGAAATATTGACCAATTAAACCTTTGGTTAGGCCGTTTACCGCACCAAAAACAACCGTTGATTGACGCGATGCGCTACGGTTTGTTACTTGGCGGCAAAAGAGCTCGACCTTATTTGGTGTATATCACAGGGCAAATGCTTGGTTGTACGCCAGATGAACTCGATACCCCAGCCTGCGCAATAGAATGTATTCATGCTTACTCATTGATCCACGATGACCTTCCCGCGATGGACGACGATGAATTACGTCGCGGTAAAGCCACTTGTCACATCGAATTTGACGAAGCCATCGCGATTTTAGCGGGCGATGCCCTGCAAACACTGGCCTTTACTATTTTGGCAGAAGGTCAACTCGCCGAACATGCGCAAGTCAACCGCATTAAGATGGTCCAAATGTTGGCTCAAGCTTCCGGTGCTCAAGGTATGTGTATAGGGCAAGCGTTGGATCTGCAAGCGGAAAATCGTCTGGTTTCAGTGCAGGAATTAGAAGAGATCCATCGCAATAAAACGGGAGCCTTGATGCGTTGTGCAATCCGTTTAGGTGCGCTTGCGGCTGGTGAAAAAGGGCTTGCGGTACTACCACAATTGGATCGCTATGCCGATGCCGTTGGTCTCGCATTCCAAGTTCAAGATGATATTTTGGATATCGTTAGCGATACTGAGACATTAGGTAAACCCCAAGGCTCGGATCAACAACTCAATAAAAGTACCTACCCAGCGCTGCTAGGGTTACAAGGTGCTATTGATAAAGCACAAAGTCTGTTACAGGAAGCTCTTCAAGCCTTGGAAGCAATACCCTACAATACAGAATCACTCGAAGAGTTCGCCCGATACGTCGTCGAGCGCAAGAACTAAACTATAAGCGCGCAAAATTATGACTCTTGATATTTCAAAATACCCAACACTGGCTTTAGCAAATACACCCGATGAACTGCGCAGTCTGCCGAAAGAGGTTCTGCCAACGTTGTGTGATGAATTAAGAAACTACCTTCTTAATTCCGTCAGTCAGTCGAGTGGCCACCTTGCGTCAGGCTTAGGCACGGTTGAATTAACGGTTGCCCTACACTACGTCTATAACACCCCTTTCGATCAGCTGATTTGGGATGTAGGCCACCAAGCTTACCCGCACAAAATATTAACTGGTCGCCGCGAGAAAATGTCGACCATTCGTCAAAAAGACGGTCTTCATCCTTTTCCTTGGCGTGAAGAAAGTGAATATGACACGCTCTCTGTCGGCCACTCGTCCACCTCAATCAGTGCCGCCTTAGGGATGGCGATCAGTGCAGGTAAAGAAGGGAAAAATCGCAAAGTGGTGGGCGTGATTGGTGATGGTGCTATCACCGCAGGCATGGCCTTTGAAGCAATGAACCATGCTGGCGACGTTCATCCGGATATGTTAGTCGTGCTCAACGACAACGAAATGTCGATCTCTGAAAACGTGGGCGCACTGAATAACCATTTAGCGCAACTGCTTTCCGGTAGCCTTTATACCTCGATCCGTGAAGGGGGCAAAAAAGTGCTCTCTGGCATACCGCCTATCAAAGAGCTGGTACGCCGCACAGAAGAGCACTTGAAAGGCATGGTCGTACCCGGCACCTTGTTTGAAGAGCTTGGATTTAACTATATCGGCCCAGTAGATGGCCATGATGTGATTGAACTTATCAAGACATTACGCAACATGCGCGAGCTCAAAGGCCCGCAGTTTTTGCACATCATGACCAAAAAAGGCAAAGGTTATGAGCCCGCCGAAAAAGATCCGATTGGTTACCATGGCGTTCCTAAATTTGACCCGAGCCACACTAGCCTGCCAAAAAGCAGCAATGCTAAACCTACTTTTTCTAAAATCTTTGGCGATTTTTTATGCGATATGGCCGCGCAAGATCCAAAATTAATGGCGATTACACCCGCGATGCGCGAAGGCTCTGGCATGGTTCGCTTTTCAAAAGAGTTCCCACAACAATATTTTGATGTGGCGATTGCTGAGCAACATGCCGTCACCCTTGCGACAGGTATGGCGATTGCGGGAGATCATCCGATAGTGGCGATCTACTCAACCTTTTTACAACGGGGTTATGATCAACTGATCCACGATGTTGCCATCATGAATTTACCGGTTATGTTTGCCATTGACCGTGCAGGGTTAGTCGGAGCTGATGGCCAAACTCACCAAGGTGCGTTTGATTTAAGCTTCATGCGCTGCATTCCCAACATGGTGATCATGGCACCCGCCGATGAAAATGAGTGCCGACAAATGCTCTATACCGGCCATAAACACACAGGGCCAAGCGCCGTGCGTTATCCTCGTGGCAATGGCATGGGAGTCGAAATTCAAACCCAATTTAGTGCGTTAGAGATTGGCAAAGGACGCACTATGCGCCAATGTGACACGGCTATCGCGAATGAAAAAATCGCGATCCTCAACTTTGGCACTTTCCTACCAAACGCGCTTGAAGCAGCCGATAAGCTAAATGCAACAGTGGCTGACATGCGATTTGTTAAGCCCCTTGATGAAACACTCATTCGCCAACTGGCTGCGCAACATGATGTGCTAGTGACCTTGGAAGAGAATGCGATTGCAGGTGGTGCGGGTGCCGGCGTCATTGAACTGATGATGAAAGAGAAAATCCTAAAACCGGTACTCAATCTAGGTTTGCCTGATCAATTCATCGCTCAAGGCACACAAGAAGAGCTGCATGCAGAATTAGGTTTAGATGCCAAAGGAATCGAGCGTTCCATTCAAGAATATTTAGCAAAGTAGCGAGCGTTTTATAAGCTGTCGGTTTTATGAACTGAAGGTTTTTATGAACCGAATAGCTCGATAAGCTACACCACTTTCAGTTACATCCCAATACTCAAAACCCTCGCATCGCGAGGGTTTTGTTTTTATATCGGCTGGCTCCACTCAAACTGAGTAAACAGCCTTTGCCATACCTCATCAAAACCAGCTTTAAGCACTAATGCTTGGCCAGTAAACGGATGAGTAAAACGTAATTCAGAGGCATGGAGCATCAGACGCTGCGCGTCATAATGATCGCGAAATAGGCGGTTGTGCTTGCCATCACCATGAGTGGTATCACCAATAATCGGATGACTCAAATGGTGCATATGACGACGCAACTGATGTTTACGGCCCGTTTGCGGTTTCATTTCCACCAAACAGTAGCGGCTGGTTGGGAAACGCCCGGTTGAATACGGCACTTCTACTGTCGCTAATGGTTGATAAGCGGTGATCGCTTCTTGGGCTTCTTTATCTTGTTTGGCAAACTTATCGGCAATTTTATCTAGCTCGATTTTGAGTGGGTAATCAAGCACATCCCCTTGTTCAATCCAACCACGCACAATCGCATGGTACGTTTTTTCCATTTGATGGTTGGCAAACATCGGCATCATTTGCGCCGCCACTTCACTGGAGAGCGCAAACACGAGCACGCCAGAAGTTGGCCTATCTAATCGATGTAGGGGAAACACATGCTGGCCAATTTGATCGCGCAGCGTTTGCATCACAAATTGCGTTTCGTGTTTATCTAGCCATGAGCGATGCACCAGCATTCCTGCGGGTTTATTCACGGCGACCAAATCATCGTCCTGATACAGAATCTCTAACATGGTTGGCTTACCTCATCAATCAAACGTAGCAGCGCAATCACCTCAGCCAATTCCGCTTGATGTTGCCATGCCTCTTCAAAATAGGGAGTGAGCGAAAACCCTTGAGGAAGCTCTGCTTGCTGCTCAATTGCCAATAACATTTTGGGGATGAAAATCCACTGCAGCCACTGCTCCGGAGTGAGGGTATCGATGGAGAAAGGCTCTGTGCTCATCAATGCGCTTTCGCTTGGCGGCTGAGATTGCCAGCACTGAGAATTGCGTAACTGAGTTTCTAGTTGCTTCAACAGGTGGGTCAGTTCTGTGCTTACTGTCATTATTCACCAAGTTAATTTGCTAAGTGACCTTGAAAATGGGCTATAGAGTACCATTTATTGTTCAAAGAGAGTTATTGATCAAAAATAGTTATTCAAGAACACAAGTTAAGGCCACTTTATCCATGGATACCATTCATACGCTTAGCCAATTGCTCACCAATAGTGGTAGCCAATATCGGATCTTTGATTTAGGAAGACGCATCTGCCCGATTGAAAATACACACTTTTCTCAAGTAGAAAAAGGTCAACAACCGTATCCCTATCCATTGCAGCGTCATGCTCATCTTGCCATCGCGTATTGGAACCAAGCCCAACAACCTTGGATCTGGTTTCTTAAATTCTCTTTGGATGAACGCGGCCTACTCAAACAAGCTGAGATAGGTAACTTCATCAAGTTTGTACTTGAAGCGATGGGGTCACGTTTGCATCAAGACCTCAGCGATGAGCAGCAGCAAAAGCTTGCCAATAACCCTTATACCTTTAAACCGAGCGACGACAAAATGGCAGTATTCCACAGCCAAATACGCGCCCAGTTGAACCTACCATCAAGCCAATATTATGAGCATGCGCAACACTATTTTAGTGGGGATTTAGGCTGGGAAAACTGGCAGACGGTCGGCTTACAAGGCATTACTGATATTTGTGCTCGTTTAAGCAAAGAACAAAATAGCGCGTTACTAAGGAAAGCATTAAACCACCTCCCCGCTCAGCCTTTGTATGCCCTGCTGGGGGCGCTCGAACATAGTGCACCGTTGAATGATAAGTTGGCGCTGCGTTTGCAAGAGATGGCAATGTTGCACATCGAAAGCCACGAACCTGATCTGTTCTTACTCTCTGCCTTAATACGAGCCTTATCAGGTGCGAATAATGCACTCACCGCGACCTTGGTTGAACGTATTCTGCAAAGCCCACGCTTGAGCCATCAAGAGATATTAATTGCCATTGCAGGGCGCTCGTGGCATGTATTGTCTAACCCATTGCTTGCCGAAACGTTTTTATTACGCTTGGCGCAAACAGGCAATCAAGCCCTCTTTAACCAGCTCTTTGCTGATTTAGTGATGCTGCCAGAACTGCGAATGGTACTGCTGCCACTGCTGCATTCTAGCCCTTCGTTCGAATTAGCCGATGCCTTAATTCGCTTACAGCAAGCGACCAAAACTCAATAACTGGAATGTTTATGCTAGGCGATCTATTGGCTATTTTATTACTCAGCTTGGGCTGCTTTCTTTTCTGGCAACAGCGTCGCCAAGCTGAATTGGCAAAAGCGGCGATCAGTCGAAAATGCGAACAACTCGACTTACAGCTGATCAGCGTTGCTTTTGGACGCCACAAATTCAAAACGCCAGAAGGACTCTGGCGTTGGCATACTGTTTATTGGTTTGAGTTTTCTGCACTAGGTGACGACTGCTACCAAGGTGAATTACAAATGATAGGCTTTAGGCCATCTGCTTTTCATTTGCCGCCTCATCGTATGTAAACTCAAATTCCCAATAAGGGCCAAAAACATCTTCTTTCTCACCCAACAGCTCAAAGCCGAGTTTTTTGAGTACCGCAATAGAGGCATGGTGGCCAATATTAGCAGTGGCTGTAATTTTTTGTCGTTGCAATTGGTAGGCCGCTTTAGGTAAAAAAGCCTTCAATGCCTCAGTTGCAATGCCTTTGCCCCAATACAATTTATCAAACAGAAAACCGAGTTCTGCTCGCTCTTCGTCAAGTTCAATGAACAAATGCCCCATGTATTCGCGGTTATAATTATCTAACACCGCCATTGCGTACAAATGAGGATCATGAAGCACTCGTTGAAAAAGCTGTTTTGCTGAAGCGACCGTTTTAGGGCCATTCATCTGTGCCCGATTTTTGGCGCAACAATTGAGCATCAAAAAATCAGACTCTAATGAATCGGTGTAAGGGAGAAGAAGCGTTCTTCTTGTTACGGTTGTCACGTACAATCCTTGTTAGCCGCAAAATAATACCGAAAGACTCAACTAGGCTCAGGGCAATACGCCTTAGCCCAGATAAAATCTGGTACTCTATTTTTGCAAAGAAGCCGAAAATTAAACCAACCGAACGATGAGGTAATTGATCTAGATTGTTTTTTTGTTGTTATTATTTTGCTGCACTTATCATATGAACTTTTTTTGAAGCAACAACACGCTAAAGCCAGAATGCAAGTAATAAGAAAAGCCTCAACACACATGTGTCGAGGCTTAAAGTCTTACTCGCAGCAGTCCAGCTACTAAATTGTGTGCTCCATGCATCATCCATAATAGTGGCCAATTCTTCGGCTCATCCTGCATCGCCATCCTAGCGGTGTCCAAACTTTCCATGGTACTAACACTCCGGTCAATACTCATCACTTGTTCCTTGAGCGGTGTCCATAACATCATCCTGATGTTGTCCTGCCTTATCCACAAGGTGTCCATCGCCAATCCATGCAGCTCGCATCCTGCCAACTGTTGTATCCTTACGCTGTCCTAGCATCCTGCGTGGTTATTCTTCGTGAACAACCTTGTCTTCTTCCTGAAGAGACCAAGCCTTGGTGCTTTGTAATTCCTTGTCAGAATCCTTCCGACAGGGTTCAATTTACTCGTTTGGCTTTAAGAAACAATCACCTAAAAATATCATTTTAAAAAAAACAACCTAAAGAAATAGATATATTAATTAAAAACAAATAGTTATAAAAAAATCACTACCAAACACTGCGTTAAACACTGTGATTTCTTACAAACAATGTGCGAGATCTCTTACATCACTTCGCCACTTTTGCTCTTGGTAAATAAAAGGTAAGATCACAGCAACTCACAAAAAGGACAACCTATGCTCACAAAAGATGTCACTCAAGAACTAGAAAGCATCTTGACTCTCTTACAACAACAAGGAAAGGAACCGAGTGTGGCCTTAGTAAAGTCACGTCTTAGCACCTCAGTGCCAATGCCAGCCTTGATTGCAACCATCAAAAGTTGGAAAAATGCACACCGAGTTCCCAAAGTAGAAGTGAGCGTTAGTACGGAAAATAGCGCGAGCAAGGTAGCCGAACTTGAAACGCAACTAGCCGCTTTGTCAGCCCGAGTAGCAGCCCTAGAGGCACAACTAACCGAGAAGTAATTGAATGATGAAAATTTGGGTGGACGCCGATGCATGTCCGAAAGTAATTCGTGAAACCATTGTCCGCGCAGCCGAAAGGACGGGCGTTGAATGTACTTTTGTGGCCAATCATGTCGTTCCGATTCCGCAACGATCTAACATTCGTTCACTGCAAGTCCCCAGTGGTTTTGATGTTGCCGATAACGAAATCGTCAAACGGGTAGAAGTGGGCGATTTGGTAATTACTTCCGATATTCCACTGGCCGATGAAGTGATAACCAAAGGTGGCTTGGCGCTCAATTCTCGTGGTGAGCTGTATACCAAAGAGACCATCAAGGCGCGCCTCAATATTCGAGATTTTATGGATACGATGCGATCAAGCGGTATCCAAACTGGCGGACCAAGTGCGCTTTCTCAAACAGAACGGCGCGAATTTGCCAACCATTTGGATCGCATTTTGGCTAAAGCGAACAAATAACCACGTTTTGACGGTTGGACAATCACTAGCCTGTCCAACCGTTTCTCTTCATTAGCGCTGAACCGCCTTAAATCTTGGATTGGTTTTACAAATTACATATAAACGACCGCGTCTTTTGACGATTTGACAATCTGGATGACGTGATTTTGCGCTTTTTAATGAACTTAATACTTTCATAGTTTACTCCTTACCAAACTGAGCAAAGCGACGATTGAAATTCGCCACTCGTCCTTCTTTTTGAACAACTCGCTGCTTACCGGTGTAATACGGATGCGATTCAGACGACACATCTAAGGTGAAATAAGGATAGGTGTTACCATCTTCCCACTCGATCGTCCGATCAGTTTTTAGCGTTGAACCCACAATAAAATACTTATCCACACTGGTGTCGTGGAAAACCACTTTTTGGTATGGCGGATGAATTCCGTCTTTCATCAATTTCCCCTTGCTTAAATTGTTATGTTATAACATGCCAATTAATAATCATTACCAAGAAGAAAAGCAAGCTTAAATGTGATATTTTTCTAAACCAACGTGAAAAAAGACGGATACGGATATGCACACCATTGCTCCGATTGGCATTATTGAAACGCCTTATAAAGAAAAATTTGCCGTTCCTCGCCAACCTCGCTTAGTGGCGAGCGCAAGCGCGAGAGTCAAGCTCATCGGTCACGCTAATTGCTTAGAGTCGGTACGAGGTATCGAACAATTTAGCCATGTCTGGTTACTTTTTCTGTTTGACCAAAACCTCGATGCAGGTTGGAAACCGACGGTGCGCCCACCGCGCTTAGGCGGAAATGAACGGATCGGCGTATTTGCTTCACGGGCCACGTTTCGACCTAACGGCATCGGTATGTCTGCCGTTGAATTGAAAGGCGTCACTCAACAAGGTGATCAGGTTTATTTGGAACTAGGCAGCGTAGATTTAGTCGATAATACACCGATCATTGACATCAAACCCTATATTCCCTATTCCGATTCGATAGCCACAGCCAGCGGTGGCTATGCCGAGAGCGAGCCCGACAAGATCGCAGTAACCTTTAGCCAAGCGGCGTTAACAGCACTGAATGCGCGTGCAGATCACGACATGGTTAAAGCCGTCATTGAGCAAGTGCTGGCTCAAGACCCTCGCCCAGCCTATAAGAAACACAAAATCGATCATAAAGAATATGCGGTAAATCTGTTCGATCTGAACGTAAAATTCACTATCGCAAACAACTTAGTCTCAGTAACCGCAATAGAACGCTTTTGACAAAGCCGATTGGCTGATATTATTAGCGGCTTAATTCTAGCCTCTCATTGGAGAGCGCTTTTAACCATCATGAAACGGATACCATAGAATGCGTACCAGTAAATATCTTCTTTCTACTTTGAAGGAGACTCCAAACGACGCAGAAGTCGTGAGCCATCAGCTCATGTTACGTGCAGGTATGATCCGTAAGCTGGCTTCAGGTCTTTATACCTGGCTGCCTACTGGTCTACGTGTGCTGCGTAAAGTCGAAAACATCGTTCGTCAAGAGATCGACAATGCCGGTGCAATCGAAACCTTGATGCCCGTTGTGCAACCGTTTGAACTGTGGGAAGAGACAGGCCGCTCTGAGAAAATGGGCCCTGAGCTACTTCGCTTTACTGACCGCCATACTCGTCCGTTTGTGCTTAGTCCAACTGCTGAAGAAGTAATCACCAGCTTGGTACGCAACGAAGTCAGCTCTTACAAGCAATTGCCGCTGAACCTGTACCAGATTCAAACCAAATTCCGTGATGAGAGACGTCCTCGTTTTGGTGTGATGCGTGCTCGTGAATTCTGCATGATGGATGCCTATAGCTTTGATATTGATAAAGCAGGCTTAGAGAAATCTTACCAAGCGATGCACGAAGCTTACTGTAAAGCCTTCGATCGCATGGGGCTTGATTACCGCCCAGTATTAGCCGACACCGGCGCTATCGGTGGTAACGGCTCTCATGAGTTCCATGTATTGGCTGAAAGTGGTGAAGACATCATCGCCTTCTCAACTGAATCGGATTACGCCGCCAACATCGAAAAAGCAGAAGCCATTGCGCCAGCCGTTGAGCGCGCCGCGCCAACTCAAGAGATGACGCAGGTTGATACGCCAAACGCCAAAACCATCGCTGAATTGGTTGAGCAGCATGGCCTACCGATTGAGAAAACAGTTAAAACACTGTTTGTAAAAGCATCTGATGAGATCGATGCCTCTATCGTGGCACTGATTATCCGTGGTGATCATGAACTCAATGAAATCAAAGCCGAGAAACTCGCTGAAGTTGCCGCTCCGCTAGAAATGGCTAGCGAAGAAGAGATTCGCGCACTGATTGGCGCAGGCCCTGGCTCTCTTGGCCCTGTTGGTCTTGAATTGCCGTTTATCGTTGATCACAGCGTAGCCGTCATGAGCGATTTTGGCGCAGGAGCCAACATCGATGGCAAACACTACTTTGGCATCAACTGGGGCCGTGACGTTGAGCTAGCGAAAGTGGAAGATCTCCGTAACGTCGTTGAAGGCGACCCAAGCCCATGTGGCAAAGGGACACTAATGCTCAAACGCGGTATCGAAGTGGGTCATATTTTCCAATTGGGTACTAACTACTCTGAGAAAATGAACTGTGGCGTTCTTGATTCCAATGGTAAAAACACCATTTTAGAGATGGGTTGTTACGGCATTGGTGTATCACGCGTTGTAGCATCAGCCATCGAACAAAACAACGATAAATACGGCATCATCTGGCCTGACGCGATCGCACCTTTCCAAGTGGCGATTGTCCCTATGAACATGCACAAATCAGAGCGCGTCCAACAAGCTGCTGAAAAACTGTATACGGAACTGACCGCAGCTGGTATTGAAGTGCTATTTGATGATCGTAAAGAGCGCCCGGGCGTAATGTTCTCAGATATGGAACTGATCGGTGTGCCACATACCATCATTATTGGCGATCGCAGTATGGATGAGGGCAACTTCGAATATAAACATCGCCGCAGTGGTGAGAAGTCGGCCGTCGCTATGAATGAAATAGTCTCCTTTATTAATGCTCAAATCGCCTAATAAAGTGTGCTATTGAAAAGGTTGCCTAAATGGCAACCTTTTTTATTTTGTCACCAGCCACACAAGCTTTTTCAAGCATATTAATCTTCGATTCATCTACGGTGATCTATTCTTTAATCCATTATTAATGGAGGTGACCTATGGATCTAAAAAGTTTACTTAACCAAGCATTGAATTCAGACATCGTAAAACAAGGTTCAAGCCAACTCGGCGCTATCACACAAGATTCAAGTAAACTCAAAACCTTAGGAGCTGGTGCACTCGGTGGTGGCCTAATCGGTTTGTTGATGGGCTCGAAGAAAGCAAAAAAAATAGGCACTAAAGTGATAGGGATTGGTGGAGCAGCGGCGCTCGGCGCACTAGCCTATAAAGCGTATAATGACTGGCAAGCAAAACAAACGACCACTCAACCGCAGTCTAGCTTTGACCCTAATGATGCTAGCCACAGCACGCTGATCCTAAAAGCGATGATTGCCGCCGCAAAAGCTGATGGCCATGTGGATGAACAAGAAATGGCGAAAATTGAGCAAGCCATCTCTGAAATGGGCGCAGATAACCAATTGCAGCAACTGGTAAAAAATGAGCTGCATAAACCGCTCGATCCCGCGGCTATTGCACAGTTAGCCACAACTCCCGCACAAGCGAGTGAGCTTTATCTGGCCTCTTTACTTATCGCCGATGAACAAAATTTCATGGAAAAAGCGTATCTGAACGAGCTCGCTAAGCAACTACAGCTAGCCGACGATCTGGTCATGGCGCTAGAGCAGCAAGTGAACGCTTAAAGTTTCATCACATGCAATCAGAGCTTGCGCAAACGCAAGTTCTGATTTTGTCTTTGCCAAGCGTAATGTGTATATTGAGAGCCATTATCATTAGTTAGGATTTAATCTATGCAAGTTTACGGTTGTTGTGAATTAGTGCGCGAGCTTTATGCGCAGATAGGCAGTGGTGATCAAGCTTATATTCCTCAAGCAATCTCCTGCGCCATCAAAACCTTGAATGATGTCGCAGCAGACGAATCGCTGCCAAAAGCGGTTCGAGAGCAAGCAGCCTTTGCGGCAGCTAACTTGCTGATTTCTGATTTCGAGGATAAGTGATGAATTTAGCCAATTTTGCCTCGATGGATCCAATCATGCTGATGAGCATCATCAATATGAAGCTACGTGATGATTTTAATGGCGATCTTGATAAGCTGGCGGATGACTTTGATATCGATCGGGCGGCATTAGAAGCTCGCTTAGCCAGTGCAGGCTTTGAGTTTTTACCGCAAATCGGTCAATTTCGTTAAGGCATAAAAAACCCGCTAATTTAAAGCGGGTTTTCGTTCAAATAACAGTTCTTAAAGCACAGCACTCAGATTTTTTGTACTAAGCTTTTTTCTCTTTTCTTGCCAGAGCCTTACGCTCATTGCGTTTCGCTTGGTTCTCAATAAAGCCACTGAGCTCTTTTTCCGCCCAAGCTTGTGCTTGTGCTTCGCTTTCAAAACCCATTTCGCGCTTTGAAACAACACTTCTGCGAGAGGTCACTTGACGTACGATTTCCGCCGCCCAACCATTGCGCTTTTCAGTCACTTTGATGGTAAATTTTTTACTTTCTGACATTTTCGTTTTCCTAAGGGAATAATAAGGGATTACTCATCAACGTTTGTCGCGCGCCATTATATTATATGGCGGCGGATGTTGAACACCATCCCTT
>NZ_NDIM01000208.1:0-12716 GCF_002241375.1 Vibrio sp. V19_P1S1T109
GTATAACTATTCAGGCCCGCGTTATACCTCTTATCCTACAGCACTTGAATTCCATGAAGCATTTACTATTGCCGATTATGATATGGCGTGTGCCCAATACCCTGACAGGCCACTTTCGCTTTATATTCATATCCCGTTTTGTCACAAACTTTGTTACTACTGTGGTTGTAATAAGGTGATTACCCGTCATTCGCATAAAGCCGACGACTATTTGGATGTGCTCGAACATGAGATTCGCCAACGAGCCTCTTTGCTGCATGGCCGTAGAGTCACACAACTGCATTTCGGTGGCGGCACACCAACCTTTTTAACTCAATTGCAAATTAGCCGTTTAATGGCCATTTTGCGTGGTGAGTTCCGCTTTGAAAATGACGCAGAAATCAGTATTGAAGTTGATCCGCGTGAAATCGAGTTAGAGATGCTTGATCACCTGCGCAGCGAAGGATTTAACCGCCTGAGCATCGGCGTACAAGATTTCAACAAAGAAGTGCAAAAGCTGGTGAACCGCGAGCAAGATGAAACCTTTATTTTTGCTATGGCGGAACGAGCTAAACAGCTGGGTTTTCGCTCAACCAACCTTGATCTCATATACGGCTTGCCTAAGCAGACTAAAGGCTCTTTTGCTAAAACATTAGCGCAAGTGTTGGAGATGAAGCCGGGTCGATTGTCGGTATTTAACTACGCGCACATGCCGCAGCTGTTCGCTGCGCAGCGTAAGATTAAAGATGAAGATCTACCTACGGCGGAAGAAAAACTGGCCATATTACAAGACACGATCGCGACCTTAACGGGTGCTGGTTATCAGTTCATTGGCATGGACCATTTTGCTCTGCCCAATGATGAGTTGGCCGTCGCGCAGCGTGAAGGCATTTTACATCGCAACTTTCAAGGTTATACCACGCAAGGTAACTGCGACTTAGTTGGCTTTGGTGTCTCAGCCATTTCAATGATTGGGGATGCGTATGCGCAGAACCAAAAAGAGCTGAAAAAATACTATGAGCAAGTCAATGAGTTACGTCATGCACTCTGGAAAGGGGTGGCACTGGATAGTGATGACTTACTTCGTCGCGAAGTGATCAAGCAGCTTATCTGCAATTTCAAATTGGATAAAAGCCAAATTGAAGCACAGTTTGACGTGACGTTTAATCACTACTTCAAGCAAGATCTTGAGTTGCTACAAACTTTTATTGATGATGAGTTAGTGGAAGTCGATGAAAAAGAGATCCGCGTTACTTTGCGCGGGCGATTGTTGATCCGCAACATCTGCATGTGCTTTGATAAATACTTGCGTGTTCGTGCTCGTCAGCAACAATTTTCGCGGGTAATTTAACGCCCTTACCATGAATCATAAAGCCACTGCTCGTCAGTGGCTTTTTCTTTGAAAAGAGGGATGAGTTATGGCGTAAGGTATTTATTCGCTGCAACATCCCACAATGCTTTGATTAATGGGTTATCAAGCTGCGAGCGTTTGCAGCACACACCGAGCTGAAATGGTTTTACGGGTGCTAATTTAAGGCGTTGGATCTTATCTCTCACCGGGCTATTGTTGATCACCACATCCGGCGCAATGCCGATACCGCAACCAAGCGCGACCATGCTAACAATTGCTTCATGCCCTGAGCTCTGCGCGTAGATATTGGGTTTGATCTTCATTTTTTTAAACCATGCATTGGCTCTATCTCTTGCCGTTCCGGCTTCAGGAACAATAAAAGGGACAACTGACCAATCGGGTGTGTCATTTTGCAGTTGTTCGATAAAGCTACTGATCCCAAGCGGCGCGATCACCGATAAGGGTATTTCACCAATCGTTTCAAACTCAACGCGAGCTGGTAGCTGTTCGGGCATGGCTGAAATGGCAATATCCGCTTCATCATTCAAAATCTTATCAATCGCTTGAGCAGGATCGCCAGTCAAGAGTTTGAACTCAATATACGGATGGCGAACTCGAAAATCGGACAGTAACTGAGGCAGGTGGCTATAGCTGGCAGTGACGGAGCAAAACAAACGAATTTCACCTTGTAATACGCTGTTTTGGTTTTTCATTTGTACGTTATATTGCTGCCACTCTGTAATGATTTTGAGTGCAACAGGAACCAGTTTACTGCCTGCTGGCGTTAGCTCAACGCTACGATTATCACGCACAAATAAGCTTTGGCTAGTTTCTTCTTCCAGCTTCTGGATCTGCCGGCTGAGCGCGGATGGGCTGATGTGCATCGCGGCGGCAGTCTTACTGAAGTTTTTACTCTCACACAGATGGATAAACATCTGCAGGTTTTTAATGTTCATAAGTTAATCACATCACGTTGCATAAATTGCAATAACTAATTGTGAATATATCACTTTAAGCAACTTGATGTCTGCTTTAGTATCAGTTTATTCGGTTCTAGAAACCGACCTGATGGAAAGAATCTTTAAAGGAGAGCGCTAACATGGCTAACTATTTCAATACCCTAAATCTACGCCAACAACTTGACCAACTTGGTCGTTGCCGCTTTATGGATCGCTCTGAGTTTGAAAGCGAAGCCGAGTACCTCAAAGGTAAAAAAGTAGTGATTGTCGGTTGTGGTGCACAAGGTTTAAACCAAGGCCTGAATTTACGAGACTCTGGCCTTGATGTCTCTTATGCATTGCGTCAAGCGGCGATCGACGAACAGCGTCAGTCCTATAAAAATGCTAAAGAGAATGGTTTTGAAGTGGGTAGCTATGAAACGCTCATTCCTCAAGCAGACTTGGTCATTAACCTAACGCCAGATAAACAGCACAGCAATGTTGTCGAAACCATCATGCCGCTGATGAAAAAAGGTGCAGCATTGGGGTATTCTCACGGCTTCAACGTGGTTGAAGAAGGGATGCAGATCCGTAAAGACATCACGGTTGTGATGGTGGCGCCTAAGTGCCCGGGAACCGAAGTGCGTGAAGAGTATAAGCGTGGTTTCGGCGTGCCGACTTTGCTTGCTGTTCACCCAGAAAATGACCCTCAAGGTGAAGGTTGGGATATCGCAAAAGCTTGGGCGGCGGGAACGGGCGGTCATCGTGCTGGCTGTTTGGAATCCTCTTTCGTTGCCGAAGTAAAATCGGACCTTATGGGCGAGCAAACCATCTTGTGTGGCATGCTACAAGCGGGTTCGATTGTGTGCTATGAGAAGATGGTAGCAGAAGGTATTGACCCAGGTTACGCAGGTAAACTACTGCAATACGGTTGGGAAACGGTAACCGAAGCGCTGAAATTTGGTGGCATCACTCACATGATGGATCGCCTATCAAACCCAGCAAAAATCAAAGCGTTTGAGCTGTCTGAAGAGCTTAAAGACTTGATGCGCCCACTGTACAACAAACATATGGATGACATTATTTCTGGTCATTTCTCTAGCACTATGATGGCTGACTGGGCTAACGATGATGCTGATTTACTGGGTTGGCGTGCTGAAACCGGTGAAACTGCGTTTGAAAACTACCCACAGTCTGATGTACAGATCACTGAGCAAGAGTACTTCGACAAAGGTATTTTGATGATTGCCATGGTTCGCGCTGGGGTTGAGCTGGCATTTGAAGCTATGACGGCTTCCGGTATTGTTGAAGAGTCAGCTTACTATGAATCCCTGCATGAGCTGCCACTGATTGCCAACACAGTAGCACGTAAGCGTTTGTATGAAATGAACGTGGTTATTTCTGATACGGCAGAGTATGGTAATTACCTGTTTGCCAATGTCGCAACACCGTTACTGCGCGAAAAGTTCATGCCAAAAGTATCTACTGATGTGATTGGTAAAGGCCTTGGTGAAAGCTCGAATTTCGTTGATAACGCGACCTTGATTGAAGTGAACGAAATTCTTCGCAACCATCCGGTTGAGTACATCGGTGAAGAGTTGCGCGGTTACATGACAGATATGAAACGCATTGCCGTCGGTGGCTAAAGGCTAATTCACCTTCCGGTGGTTAAGAAGGGGCCGAGAGTTCGCCCCTTTTCGATGACGAGAATGATGACGTAAAGCTCCAGACTGACTGGAGAGAATAAATACAAAAGCAAACACAATATAAAACAAAAGGCTTGGTCGCCGTTGACCAAGCCTTTTTTATTGGGAAATTTTTATCTCAACCGGGCAATATTATTTGGCGGTGATTTTCGCTTCTAGCTCGGCCAATTTTTGCTCCATTTCAGTGAGCTTTTGGCGAGTACGCATCAATACTTGAGTCTGTACATCAAATTCTTCACGGCTCACCACGTCCAATTTATTTAATTGGCCTTGGATCACTTGGCGGATTTTTTGATCAACGTCGGCACCCAAATCTTTTACGGGTTGAGGCATTGAATCGTGAATTTGTTTGGCAATTTGCTCAAGTTTTTTAGGGTCAAACATAGCGGCTTACACTCCTGTCAGTTTGTCTCCATTCTAAGCAATTGAGCTGAGAATGTCGTTATTCAAGGTAAGAAAAAGGCCACTGAGGTGGCCTTTTTTGAAGCAGTCTTAATTATATTGTGTTATTTATTTTCAGCGAGTCGGCGTTGTGCTGCTTTGGCCTCGTCAACTCTGGCTAGCTTTTCGAGGTCTTTATCCTCAACAAACACAGGCAGTGGCTTATGTTTTTCGGCTAGATAGCTGTAAATCACAGGCAGTACGAATAGCGTAAATAGTGTACCAATCGCAAGACCTGCCACAATCACAATACCAATACTAAAGCGCTGAGCTGCACCTGCACCCGTTGCGTACATCAACGGGATCAAACCGGCAATCATCGCTGCTGTCGTCATTAGAATTGGGCGAAGACGCACTTTGGCTGCCTCCATCACCGCTTCGATGCGAGACTTGTTATGGTGTAGCTGCTCTTCTTTCGCTACTTCACAAATAAGAATACCGTGCTTGGTGATAAGACCAACCAGTGTAATCAACCCTACTTGCGAGTAGATGTTCATGGTTGCTGCGCCCCAAGCCAGTGCAATTAATGCTCCGCAAATGGCGAGAGGAACAGATACCATGATAACCAATGGATCTTTTAACGACTCAAATTGAATCGCCAGTACCAAGAAGATGATGGCGAGTGCCAAACCAAAGGTCGCGTAGAGTGCGCTTCCCTCAGTCACGTATTGACGTGCTTCACCCATATAATCGTGGTTGTAGCCTGCGGGCAGTTTAGTCGCGGCAACATCCTCAAACCACGTAATCGCATCACCCATTGCAACTCCTGGGCCCGGTACACTTCCGACGGTTGCCGAGTTTAGCTGGTTAAAGTGCGGCAGTGAGCGCGGCTCTGCAATCACATCAATGGTAATTAGGCTCCCTAATGGGATCATTTTTCCGTCAACGGCACGCACAAAGTAGTGATTCATCGATTCAGGGTTGAGGCGATATTTACGTTCAACCTGCGGGATCACTTCATAAGAGCGGCCATTGAGATCGATGCGGTTGACATAGCCATCCGCCATCATGGTCCCTAATGTCGTGCCAATATCCTTCATCGTGATGCCATAAACCCCAGCTTTATCTTTGTCGATATTAATTTTCATCGTCGCAGAATCGTAATTGAGGTCTAAATCGGAGTACACAAACATCGGGCTTGCTTTCACTTCTGTTAGCACTTCAGTGGCAATAGCAAACAAACTTTCAAAGCTATTGGGTGTAGTGATGACAAATTGAATTGGCAATCCAGAGCCTGCACCGGGAAGTTCAGGCATTTGGAAGGCCGTCACGGCCATGCCTGGAATATCTTGCACTAAGGTGCCGACTCGAGTAGCAACCTCAGCTTGGCTTGCCTGGCGTTCACTCCAAGGCACCATAGAGGCAATACCAAACGCTTGGTTGGAGCTTGGAACACCGGTAAAGACTTGAGCAAACTGAACTTCTGGCTGTTCAGACAGAATCGTATTCACGTCATTCATGGTGTTTTGTAAATAGTCCAAGTTCGCATTCGAAGAACCCGTACCAATTAACATGACCACGCCTTTATCTTCAGAAGGGGCAAGCTCACTTGGAATGAATTTGAACAGCATAGGCAGGCTGGCAAACACGATCACCGCAAAGGCAATCACGACAGGACGGCGCTGCATTACTTTCTCGAGTAATTTCGCGTAGCGGTTACTCATTGAATCAAGTAATCCATGCACTTTTTGTTCAAACTTGTTGGGCTCTTCGTGCGCTTTAAGCATTTTAGAACACATCATGGGTGAAAGTGTCAGTGCAACAATACCTGAAACAAATACAGCACCAGCCAGTGTGAGTGCAAACTCTTTAAAGAGTGAGCCTGTTATGCCACCCATCATCGCTATCGGTGCATAAACGGCGCCCAGTGTCAGAGTCATCGCAATTACCGGAACGGCGATTTCACGAGTACCAATAATCGCGGCACGAAATGGTGATTCGCCCAGCTTAATGTGGCGGTCAACGTTTTCTAGTACAACGATTGCATCATCCACCACAAGGCCAATAGCCAATACCATCGCTAGCAGTGTCATCAAGTTCCATGAGAAGCCCATTCCCTGCATTACCATAGCAACACCAACTAAGGATAGTGGAATGGTAACAATCGGGATGATAACGGCACGTAAAGAGCCTAGGAATAGAGTAATGACGACAAGTACGATCAAGGCGGCTTCAGCGATGGTTTTTATGACCTCATGGATCGATTCATTGATCGCCACCGTGGAGTCATACATCACGTTCATTTCGATGTTACTTGGTAGATTACGCTTTAACTGCGGTAACAGATCCAGCACATCTTGAGCAATGTTGATTGGGTTTGCGCTAGGTGCTGCGTTGATGGCTGCTACAACCGCTTCTCGGCCGTTTGCACTTGCGCGGTAAACATCATGGCTTTTTTCTAGCGTGACGTTTGCAATATCACCTAGGCGAATAACATTGCCGTCGCCCGTTTTAACCACTAGGTTTTTCAGCTCATCGACATTTGACACTTGCGTATCGGCACTACCGTTATACAGCACGAATTCGCCAGTGGCTTGTCCTGTTGCTGATTGATAGTTGTTGGCATTCAGCACGTTCATCACATCGCCCGCAGTGAGCTGTAGTCCTGCCATTTTTGCTGGATCAAGCCAAATGCGAAGGGCGTATTTCATACCACCATACAAGTCAATCTTAGAGACGCCGTTGACGGTGAATATTTGAGGGTTAAATACACGCTCAAGATAGTCAGTAATTTGGCTTGAACTAAGTTCATCACTAGTGAAACCAATATACAGCACCGCGGTGGTTGAGCCGGTAGACATAGTTACCGTCGGATCTTCGGCCTCTTTAGGAAGCTGTGAGCGTACCGAGTTCGTTTTTGCTAACACATCTGAAAGTGCAGCGTTGGGATCGGTATTGAGCTTCATCGTTACGGTAATCGTTGATTTACCCAATACCGAAGAAGAAGTCATATAATCAATGTTGTCGGCTTGTGCGACTGCTTGTTCCAAAGGTTGAGTGATAAAACCTTGGATTAAGTCGGCACTTGCACCGTAATAGCCTGTACTCACTGTAACAACGGTATTCGTCATTTCAGGGTATTCACGAACCTGCATTTTGAAAATAGCTTGAAAACCAAGCAGAGCTATCAAAAAGCTGATCGATACCGCGAGCACTGGACGTTTTATAAAAACATCAGTAAAACGCATGATTCCTCCAATTACAGCATCGGTGTTTCAGCAGGTGGTGTAGTCGCATTACTTTCGACTACCCGAACTTTCGAATGGTTACTTAAGCGCACTTGACCTGAAGTGACCACGATGTCTCCATCTTGTACACCCTCTAAAATATGCGCCACAGCACCTTTGCGTTCACCTACTTTTACAACGCGCTGCTCTACTCGTTTAACGCCATCTTCTTCTTTCAACACGTAAACATTATCACCATACAGGGTGAAGGTAATGGCGGTTTGAGGAAGCGTGACTTGGTTTTCTAATTTCGGCAGGATGATGTTGGCACGAGCAAACATACCGCTGCGTAGTTTACCGTCACTATTTGGAATATCGGCTTGCACTTGGATTAAACCACTTTGAACGCTAACGGCAGGCTCAATCGCAGTAATGGATCCTGTAAACGCTGCATTAGGATAAGCATCGATAAAAATATCCACTTGCTGGCCTAATGAAATACGAGAAATATCCGTTTGTGGAACGGTAAAGCGCAGACGCATTACACTGGTATCTTCCAAGCGAACAATATCGGTGCCTGGCTGTAGGTATTGGCCTAAATACACATTACGAATACCCACTACACCAGCAAAGGGCGCTTTGATTTCACGACGATCAATGGAAGCTTTTAAACTTTCAATATCTGCAGACAAAGAGTAGTAGTTTGCTTCGGCTTCATCATAAGCTTCTTTTGAAATAGACCCTTTAGCAAATAGACCTTTATAGCGTTCGTATTTCGCTTTTGCCGCTGGTAGGCGAGCTTGTGAGCTTTTTAAATTCGCTTTCTCAACCGCAGAATCAAGCAAAACTAAAGGTTGGTCTTCTTCAACTTGTGTCCCTGATTCAAATGAAATCTTATCGATCACGCCGCTGGTTTCAGATGTCAGTGTCACGCCTTGATTGGGTTCAATAAAACCAATCGCTTCAATCACTGGGATCCAATCAACAGGAGTTACATCGGTCACTGTCACTGGAAATTCAGGTTCAGGACGGTTGGCCATGAATTCGGCAATTTTTTGTTGTTTAAACAGATTAAAACCTATCACGCTACCAAACAGTAGGAAGGCGATAAGTAACATAAAGAATGTCCACTTTTTCATTCTAGTCAGAACTCCAAGTTAGTGTTGAGTAATTGCATCCCAACTGGCGTCAATCACGGCACTGAGTGCGCTGTCATCCAGTTGATAACATTCCATCGCTTTTTTACGGGCAAGGGCGACCGTTGTTTCGAAGCTTAAAGCAGACAAAATCTGGTTATCCAACGGCTTGAATAATCCCTGCTCTTTACCTTGATCAAATAGTAAATCCACTTTGGCAAACATTTTTCGCTCAAGTTCCTTAACATTGCAACTGATTGTTGTTGGCAATGATTCATATTGAACTCGGTTGCTGAGTGTTGCACTGCTTGATTGTGCTAATTCCCAGATATTAAGCCACATCATTTTAAAGCGTTCTTTCAAAGGCATCTCATCATCAATATTGGCTTGCACCGCATCAGCAATATGCTGACAAACGTGTAAGCGAACTGTCACGAGAAGATGATCTTTGTCATCAAAGTAACGGTAAATTGTTCCCGTTGCGACACCGGCTTCTTTGGCTAATTTGTGCATCGATAAGCCTTGAAATCCAGATTCAGCGATCAGCTTTTCAGCAGCCACCAATATCTGCTGGTACTTATCCACGTGAATACAGTTAGACATGCTGACATCCCACAGTGAATGAACGTTCATTCATTATAGACCAAACTATAGCCCCTTATGCAATACACTAGTGTAGTAAAATGACAAAAATCTTATGGTGAATGACGTAGTAATCAGTAAAGCGCGGCATTATCATAGACGGCCCAAATAAAAGTGATACGAGTACCTCATGAAGCTGAATCCAAGACAAGACGAAGCCGTCAAATATGTATCGGGCCCATGTCTAGTATTGGCGGGGGCTGGCTCGGGTAAAACGCGCGTAATTACCAACAAGATCGCTTACTTGGTTCAACAGTGTGATTATAAAGCGCGCAACATTGCTGCCGTTACATTTACTAACAAAGCCGCTCGAGAAATGAAGGCGCGGGTAGCACAAACGCTTGGAAAAGCTGAGTCAAAAGGGCTGCTCGTTTCCACATTTCATACTTTAGGCCTCAATATTATCCGTCGGGAATATAAATTTTTGGGCTTGAAAGCGGGGTTCTCTCTGTTTGACGACCAAGACCAGCTTGCGCTGCTCAAAGAGTTGACAGAGAAACAGCTCGAGGGCGATAAAGATCTGCTGCGCCAATTGCTCAGCACCATCTCCAACTGGAAGAACGACATGTTGACGCCAGAGCAAGCGAAAGGTTTTGCTCAAGGTGAACAACAACAGCTGTTCGCTTACTGCTTCGATCTTTATCAAAAGCAAATGAAAGCGTATAACGCGCTCGATTTTGATGATCTTATTTTAATGCCGGTGCTGTTATTGCAAAACAACGCCGAAGTTCGTCAGCGTTGGCAAAACCGCATTCGCTACTTGCTGGTGGATGAATATCAAGATACCAATACCAGTCAATACGAGTTAGTGAAATTGTTGGTTGGAGAACGTGGCCGTTTAACCGTGGTGGGTGATGATGATCAATCCATCTATTCTTGGCGAGGGGCGAAACCGCAAAACCTCGTGTTGCTGGGGCAAGATTACCCAAATCTTAAACTGATTAAGCTTGAGCAGAACTACCGTTCAACCAGCCGTATTTTGAGAGCGGCCAATATTCTGATTGCTAACAACCCACACGTGTATGAGAAAACGCTTTTTTCTGAGATCCCTGAGGGTGAAAAACTCAAAGTTTTGCTAGCGAAAAATGAAGATCATGAAGCGGAGCGGGTCACTGGTGAACTGATTGCGCATAAATTTCTCAATCGCACCGAATATCGTGATTACGCGATATTGTACCGCGGTAATCATCAGTCACGCTTAATTGAAAAATCGCTGCTGCAAAACCGCGTGCCTTATAAGTTATCCGGTGGAACGTCATTTTTTGCCAGAGCCGAAATTAAAGACATCATGGCTTACCTCAAAGTGTTGGTGAATCCTGACGATGACAATGCTTTTTTACGCATTGTGAACACGCCAAAACGAGAAATTGGCCCAGTCACGTTAGAGAAATTGGGTAGTTACGCCAATATGCGTGGCAAAAGCTTGTTTTCGGCCAGTTTTGAACTTGGCTTAGAGCATCATTTGTCTGGAAGAGGGCTCGACAACTTGCGTCAGTTTACGCAATGGTTAGTGGCTATCTCAGATCAAGCTGAACGAGGCAATACCGTTGAAGCGGTGCGATCGTTAGTCCGAGATATTCATTATGAAGATTGGCTGTATGAAACCTCTTCCAGTCCCAAAGCGGCCGAAATGCGTATGAAAAACGTCTCTGATCTCTATTCTTGGATTGTGGCCGACCTTGAAGGTGACAACTATGACCAACAAGAAAAATCACTCAAAGAAGTTGTACAGCGCTTAACCCTACGCGACATGATGGAGCGAAGTGAAGAAGAGGATGAGAGTGATGCCGTTCAGTTGATGACACTGCATGCATCGAAAGGCCTTGAATTTCCTTACGTTTATTTGATTGGCACTGAAGAGGGTATTCTTCCTCATCAAACCAGTATCGATGAGGACAACGTCGAAGAAGAACGTCGTTTGATGTATGTCGGGATAACTCGCGCGCAGCGAGAACTGACTTTCACTATGTGTAAAGAACGTCGTCAATACGGGGAACTGCTTAAACCCACACAAAGTCGCTTTTTGGATGAATTACCCTTTGACGATGTTGAGTGGGAACAGAGCAAAAAGCCAGTAAGTCAAGAAGAGCGAATGGCGAAAGGACAAAGTCATATTGCTAATTTGCGCGCTGCCATGTTTAAGAAATAGTGCTTAAAAAATAATAAAAACAAAGGTTTGGAATTAAAGCCAAACCTTTGTTTTATAGGGGTTAATGTATTAAAGACCTGCAATCATATGCTCAATGGCGGCAACGATTTCGTCGTCAGAGCAATCCATACAGGTTCCTTTAGCTGGCATGGCATTAAAGCCTTGCAGTGCATGATTTTTCAATACATCTTTACCTTGGGCGATACGTGGAGCCCACTCTTCGGCATTGCCAATTTTAGGTGCGCCACTGATGCCTGTAGAGTGGCAAGCGATACAGAATGTACCATAAACTTGCGCGCCATCACGAGGGCCTGTCGGCTCTGCCGCAACGGGTTCACTACCCGCTAAGTAAACATCACCTACAGGTTTAATGCGATCAGCAATGGCATCGTATTCAGCTTGGCTGGTTGCCAATGCAACACTAGAAAAGGTTAAAGCAGCGAATAACACGCTTATGATTCGTCGAGACATATCCATTAAACTCACTTTATATTCCAAAGGTAAGTTCATGCTTACCTATTTATACTTAGATTTAGAGTGTGGCTGATTTAAAAGCCATTCAAGCTGTTAAATCAATGTAAATATTGGGTGATTATATCCCGATAAGTTGTTGCAATAAACAACAAGTTGCGATCTTCAAGGGGTGAGTCACATCCTTATTGTAGAGGTAATAATGGTTATCTGATGAAAAAGGCGTCAAACGATAAAAAAAGTTGAAAAAGTACTAGACGCCCTAGTGTGAACTCCGTATTATTCCACTCCGCCGATAGGGCATGCGCCCGTAGCTCAGCTGGATAGAGCGTTGGCCTCCGGAGCCAAAGGTCGAAGGTTCGAATCCTTTCGGGCGCGCCATCCGGATGCTTATATAAATAAGTAGCAAATTGGCAAAACAGTGGTGGCTATAGCTCAGTTGGTAGAGCCCCGGATTGTGATTCCGGTTGTCGCGAGTTCAAGTCTCGTTAGCCACCCCATTATTTGGTAACTTCGGTTTCCTTTCTTGATGAAAGTCGAGAAAAAAAGATTTACATCGATGAATAGACTAGTTTGATAGTGCATCATGATGTTAGGAATAGCGGAGTCAGAGGGTTCTCTATCGCTTATTCCAAAAAATGAATTTGTATCGGTGAATAGCGCAGCTTGGTAGCGCATCTGGTTTGGGACCAGAGGGTCGGGGGTTCGAATCCCTCTTCACCGACCACTTTTCTTT
>NZ_NDIM01000097.1:0-35515 GCF_002241375.1 Vibrio sp. V19_P1S1T109
CTGATTGGCTGCTGGTTGGGCTTGAACCCTTACTGGCTGTGCCGTGTCAGTGAGGCGGCATTATAGAGATCGCCGTCACGTTGGCAACCCCTTTTTGCTGTTTTTTTTGATTTTCTATTTGTTCGAACAGAAAAAAGCCAAAAGACGCTAAAAATCGACTTTTTATTTACAATTTTTTAAAGTTATCACTAAAAAGAGATACTTTTTGCCAGTTTGTGTATTCAACTTCTTTTGAGGTATCAGTTTCACCGCCAGTCAATGACATGATGAAACGAATCATCACCTTATCGAAAAAGTGATAACGTGGATAGTAAAGAGCACCAGCGAAAACTCCGATTAGCTTGGGTTGCCATGCTGATTTACTGAGAAAGGTTTTAATATAGACACTTCCTTCTGGAGTATCTTTACCCTGCGCTTCTTTTCTTGCAGTTAAGTTGACACAAAAGAACGCCGCTTTAGCGAGTGCTAATTGCTCGGCATGTTTTTCTATAAATTGATAAAGCTTTTTATTTAAATGTCCGTAGCGAATAGAAGCACCAATTAAGACTCGATCGTAAAGAGCTAAATCAATATCCTCAATTTGATGTAAATCGGCAAGTTCGCAATCAAACTCAGAAAGTTCCTCTTTTATATAGTTAAGAATTTTCTTGGTTTGACCTTCACGGGAAGAATAGAGAAAAAGAGCTTTTTGCACGGGATATCCTTAACTGCGCCAAAACGTAGGGGTAAGCAGTATTAATAGTGTAAAAATTTCTAAGCGACCAAAGAGCATCGAAACAACCAATACCCATTTTGCACTGTCATTAACATCCGCAAAGTGTACGGAGACTTGACCCAATCCAGGCCCTAAGTTATTCAATGTTGCCGCGACGGCAGAAAATGCACTCAGTTCATCCATCCCTGTTGCGATCAATGCCAACATACACGCCACGAAGACCAGTGCGTACGCTGAGAAAAATCCCCAAACCGCGTCAACAACTCGCTGTGAAAGAGCACTTCCGCCCACCTTAATCGTATACACGGCTCTTGGGTGGATAAGGCGTTTCATCTCACGAGCACCTTGTAAGGTAAGCAATAAGATACGGATCACTTTCATGCCACCGCCCGTAGAGCCAGCACACCCACCTATAAATGAAGAAAACAGCAATAATACAGGTAAGAATAACGGCCAATCTGCAAAACCTGTTGTGGTAAAGCCTGCCGTCGTCGAAATGGATACCGTTTGAAATAGCGCCTGATCAAAAGCGTCATAAAAAGAGTCGTAAGAATGGTGTTTGAGTAAAATCGAAAAGCAAACCGCAAACAAAATGACTTGTATAAGAGCAAAAGCTCTAAACTCTGGATCTTTAAGGTAATATTTTGGATGAACACCACCTGTCGCAAACGCCACGTAATGGAGCGTAAAATTACAGGCTGAAATGAGTAAAAAAACAACCGTAATTAAATTGATCGCATAACTGTCAAAATACCCCATGCTTGCATCATGAGTCGAAAACCCACCAATAGCGATCGTAGAGAAGCTATGACAAATCGCATCAAATAGGGTCATCCCTGCTACCCAAAAAGCAGTCGCGCAGGCAATCGTTAAGCTTAAATAGATGTACCAAAGTGCTTTAGCGGTTTCGGCGATTCTTGGAGTGACTTTAGTATCTTTGACCGGGCCTGGAATTTCTGCTCGATATAACTGCATTCCCCCAATTCCCAATACTGGCAAAATGGCCACCGCTAGAACGATGATCCCCATCCCACCAAACCATTGTAAAAACTGCCGATAGAACAAAATCGCTTTAGGTAATTCATCTAACCCAACAATGACGGTTGCTCCGGTGGTGGTTAATGCTGAAAACGATTCAAAAAACGCATCCGTCACCGATACATTAGGGTTATCCGCTAACCAAAATGGTAATGAACCCGCACTACCGATAACCGTCCAAAACAGTACAACGATCAAAAAACCGTCTCTGGCTTTCAATTCATGTCGATAGCGGCGGTTTGGAAACCAAAAAAAACCGCCACACATCAACAATACAAAAAAGGTCGTGACAAAAGGTACACCTGCACCATCGCGGTACAGCAAAGCCACCAGCGCAGGGGCAAGCATAGAGACACTAAATAGCGCGAGCAAAAGCCCGACGATACGAATAATAGATCGAATTTGCATTGCTTTTTCTGAAGCGAAGCTTCTGACTTCCTAATTATTTTTTATGGCGGTCACTACAGCTTTTGCACCGCTTTTATTAATGATAGTTTGAGTAAAGGCATCAAGATGGCGCAATTCTATCTCAACAAGAAATTTAACCTGTTCTTTATAATCGGCTTCGACTTCTAATGCTTCATACTGCGCGATGATGGATTGAGTAATCGGCACAAAACTGTAGTCTAACGTTAGGGATAATTTTGTGGTGATTTTTTTCTCAATAGTTTGAAGCTGCTTGAGTGCTTGTTGTACTCCGCCACCATAAGCTTTAACTAACCCACCAGTGCCAAGACGAATCCCACCATAATAACGAGTGACGACGGCCGTTAACTCCCCGACACTCGATCCGGCTAGCTGCGCCAATATCGGTTTGCCCGCCGTCCCTGATGGCTCACCATCATCACTAAAACCCCACAACATCGAATCTTCCGGTCGTCCGGCAACAAAGCCCCAGCAGTTATGTCTGGCGTCGCTATGTTTTGTCTTTATTTGCGCAACGAAGGCTTTGGCAGCATCTACACTCGGAGTATGGGCCAAATAGGTAATAAAGAGGCTTTTTTTGATTTCCTCTTCAAATTGGGTGGGCAACGCTGGAATTAAATAAGGTTGTTCGTTCATGTGAAATCATAGATCGAGCGGATGGCAAGAGTGTAACACGTGCACTTAAAAAAGCAGCGCTGATCTCCACTCGCACTCAATGTTAAACAGTTGTTTAAAAAATGTATTGAAATTAAACAATCCTCAGGTCAAACTAAACCGACTGGTCAAACCAGAACCATTAATACAACAAAAACTCTCACACACGATCTTAAGGTTGTATGTCACGGAGATAGACAATGATTTACCAAGCCAACACCCTACAGGTAAAGGAATTACAAGATGGTATTGCGGAGTTGCGTTTCTGCTCCAAGGAGTCAGTGAACAAACTTGACCTTGCCACTCTTGAATCGCTCAACCATGCACTTGATGCCCTAAAAGCCCACCAAGGACTGAAAGGCCTTATTCTTACTTCCGATAAAGAATCTTTTATTGTCGGGGCTGATATCACTGAGTTTTTAGGTCTCTTTGCTAAACCTGCGCAAGAACTCGACCAATGGCTGCAATTTGCCAATAGCATTTTCAACAAACTAGAAGATCTACCCGTTCCGACACTAGCCGCTTTAACAGGGCACGCGCTAGGCGGTGGATGTGAGTGTGTACTCGCTACCGATTTCCGTATTGGTGACGCGACCACCAGCATAGGATTACCGGAAACAAAGCTTGGTATTATGCCGGGGTTCGGTGGCTGTGTGCGTCTGCCTCGTGTAATTGGTGCCGACAATGCTATGGAAGTGATCACTCAAGGCAAAGCATGTCGTGCTGAGGAAGCCCTTAAAATTGGACTGCTCGATGCGATTGTTGATAGCGACAAACTGCTTGAGTCAGCACTCAAAACCATCACATCGGCCATCAATGAAACCGTTGATTGGAAAATGCGTCGCCAGCAAAAAATGTCCGCGCTGACACTCAGCAAATTAGAAGCCATGATGAGCTTCACCATGGCCAAAGGCTTGGTTACACAGCATGCCGGACCTCATTATCCAGCGCCAATAACCGCTGTTATTGCAATAGAAGAAGCCGCGCGCTGTAGCCGTGATGAAGCATTGGCCATTGAGCGTAGACACTTCGTTAAGCTCGCTCATTCTGAAGCGGCGAAATCCTTGGTCGGTTTATTCCTCAACGACCAATATATTAAAGCACTGGCAAAAAAAGCGGCTAAATCAGCCAATAAAGAAACCGGACGAGCGGCTGTACTTGGTGCGGGTATCATGGGCGGCGGCATTGCTTATCAATCGGCAGTAAAGGGCGTGCCTGTTTTGATGAAAGATATTGCTCAATCGTCCCTTAATTTAGGTATGACAGAGGCATCTAAGTTACTCAACAAGCAGCTAGAGCGCGGAAAAATTGATGGTTTTAAAATGGCAAGTGTGCTGGCATCGATTACGCCTAGCCTGCATTATGCGGGGATTGAGCAAGCGGATGTAATTGTTGAAGCTGTGGTTGAAAACCCGAAAATCAAAGCCGCGGTACTAAGTGAAGTCGAAGCCAATGTTGGTGAGGATGCGGTTATCACCTCGAACACCTCAACCATTCCAATCAACCTACTGGCCAAATCACTCAAACGTCCAGAAAACTTCTGTGGTATGCACTTTTTTAACCCAGTACATCGTATGCCATTGGTGGAAATTATTCGTGGTGAACACACTTCCGATGAAACCATCAATCGAGTTGTCGCTTACGCGGCCAAAATGGGTAAATCCCCCATCGTGGTCAATGACTGCCCTGGGTTCTTCGTAAACCGCGTACTTTTCCCTTACTTTGGTGGCTTTAGTTTATTACTGCGCGATGGCGCTGATTTCACTCAAATCGATAAAGTGATGGAGCGTAAGTTTGGTTGGCCAATGGGCCCTGCTTATCTTCTAGATGTGGTCGGTATTGATACCGCTCACCATGCACAAGCAGTAATGGCACAAGGTTTCCCCGAACGTATGGGTAAACAGGGCCGCGATGCTATTGATGCACTGTTTGACGCCAATAAATATGGCCAGAAAAATGGCAGCGGTTTCTATCAATACACTTTAGATAAGAAAGGCAAACCGAAGAAAACTTTCTCTGAAGAGGTTCTCACTGTTCTTAACGTAGAATGTGGTGATAAACGTACTTTTGATGATCAAACCATCATTGAGCGCATGATGATTCCGATGATCAATGAAGTGGCACTCTGTTTAGAAGAGAAGATCATCGCTTCACCCCAAGAAGCGGATATGGCGTTGGTGTACGGCTTGGGGTTCCCTCCTTTTAGAGGCGGCGTATTCCGCTATCTCGATAGTCTTGGCTTACAAAACTACGTTGCAATGGCAAGCCAATACCAAGCATTGGGCGCGATGTATCATGTACCTCAACTGCTGCTTGATATGGCAGAAAAAGGCGAGACCTTCTACGGTACTCAACAAGCAAGTTCTATCTAAGGAGAGATGTCCAAATGACTTCACATAAGAGAAATGTCGTAATTGTTGATTGCCTACGCACCCCGATGGGTCGTTCAAAAGGTGGGGCATTTCGTCATACTCGTGCGGAAGATTTATCTGCACATCTGATGAAAGGCATTTTAGCCCGTAATCCACAAGTCAACCCAAAAGAGATCGAAGATATCTACTGGGGTTGTGTGCAACAAACCTTAGAACAAGGCTTTAACGTCGCGCGTAATGCGGCACTGTTGGCTGGCTTGCCGATTGAAATTGGTGCCGTCACCGTTAACCGTTTATGTGGTTCATCAATGCAAGCACTGCATGATGCCACCCGCGCCATTATGGTTGGTGATGCTGAAATCTGCCTTGTGGGCGGCGTTGAGCATATGGGACACGTACCGATGAACCATGGCGTTGATTTCCATCCTGGCATGTCAAAAACCGTTGCCAAAGCTGCGGGGATGATGGGGTTAACGGCTGAGATGTTAGGTAAAATGCACGGCATTAGCCGTGAGCAACAAGATGCCTTTGCCGCTCGTTCGCATCAACGCGCTTACGCAGCAACCGTTGAAGGCCGCTTCAAAAATGAAATCCTCCCCACTGAAGCTCATGCCGAAGATGGTACTCTGTTCACGCTGGATTTTGATGAAGTGATCCGCCCGGAAACCACTGTTGAGGGGCTAGCACAGTTGCGTCCTGTTTTTGACCCAGCCAATGGTACTGTAACGGCAGGCACCTCATCGGCTCTGTCCGATGGCGCATCGGCGATGTTGATCATGAGCGAAGAGAAAGCCAATGCGCTTGGCTTAAAGATTCGTGCGCGTGTGAAATCAATGGCCGTCGCTGGTTGCGATCCTTCAATTATGGGTTACGGGCCAGTTCCGGCGACCCATAAAGCGCTACAGCGCGCAGGCCTCACCATGCAAGATATGGATGTGATTGAGTTAAACGAAGCGTTTGCAGCTCAATCTCTACCTTGCGCGAAAGATCTCGGTTTGCTCGATGTAGTGGATGAGAAGGTTAACCTAAATGGAGGGGCGATCGCGCTGGGTCACCCTCTCGGGTGTTCTGGCACGCGCATCTCCACCACACTGATTAACTTGATGGAAGCGAAAGACGTCAAATATGGTCTAGCAACGATGTGCATTGGTTTAGGCCAAGGCATTGCGACTATTTTTGAGCGCCCATAACCATTCTGTTTTTCTTCTCACTGAAGAGTCTTTTAAGAGCCAGCACTGCTGGCTCTTCTTATTAGGTTATTTAGCTTGAAGCCAATCACGATAAAGTTGATCGCTACTGCCCAGATAATTCACCATCCACTCAATCAATTTATGATTATCGTCTTTGCGCCACACTAGGCAGCATTGACTAAGCAGTTTATCAACGGTGAGAACCCGTTCAACCAACCCACCATCAACAATCAAAGGTTGTGCAATGTGTCTTGGCATGTAGCCCACACCGACTTCATTTTTTAAGCATTCAATCGCACTATACCAATTCGGTAAAAGTAAGCGCCGTTGCTGCGGGTAGTGATCCGTATGCCGCTTGGGTAATACACTTGACGTGTCATCCAAACAAATCGCCGGGAACTGACTGACAAAATCTTCGCTTAAATAGGGCTCTTGAGCACAAGGGTGATGAGGAGACATCACAAATGCCCAATCCAACACACCCATGTCACGCACTTCAAAATCACCACCGACAGGAATCGCAGAGGTTGCACCAATCACAATGTCAGCTCGACCTTGCGCAATAGCTTCCCATGAGCCATTAAACACTTCCATGTTGATTTGCAGCTCAGCAAACTCAAACGTGCGATAAAAATCTTCCACCAGCGGTTTCATTTTGTCGAGTTTGACCACGTTATCAAGCGTCAATTTTAGCGTTTTCTGCCAACCATGCGCCGCGCGTTTAGTTTGTGAACGAATCTCTTCCATCTGCCTAAGCAATTGGCGAGCCTCCACCATAAACAGCTCACCAGCGGGCGTCAGTTCCACCTTTCTAGGTAAACGGCGAAACAGCAACACATCCAAATCTTGTTCGACTTGACGAACGCCGTAGCTGATCGCTGACGGCACTTTATGCAAAACCTCCGCAGCGGCGGTAAAACTACCCAATCGTGCGACAGTATCAAGCATTTCTAATGAGGATTTAGAAAACATAAGCCTTCAATTTTTTTGATGAATAACCAACAAATTTAGCGTTTCATTTAATATTAAACGAAAAATAGAATAGATGAGTAGATAAATTAAGGTTGGCATAGATTAATGCTGGCCAAGTATTGATTAATTTTTTTGAATGGTAATAAAAATGAAAGCATCAAAATTACAGTTGCTGTACTTAGCCGCGCTCTCTATGCTTGGCTTCATTGCCACAGACATGTACCTCCCTGCCTTTAAAGCGATGGAAATGGACTTTGCCACAGGGCCAGAGCAAATAGCCTTGTCTCTCACCGTTTTTCTGGTCGGTATGGCATTAGGTCAACTGGTGTGGGGCTTAACTTCCGATAAATATGGTCACCGTAACACTTTAGCGGCTGGCCTAGTTCTCTTCACGTTGGCATCATTTGGTTTAGCTTTCAGCGAGCAGGTGTGGCAATTATTAGCGTTGCGCTTTGTGCAAGCTTTAGGGGTGTGTGCTCCCGCAGTGATCTGGCAAGCAATGGTAATTCAACGCTACCCAGCTAAAACAAGCCAGCAAATATTCGCCACCATTATGCCTTTGGTCGCGCTTTCACCCGCGCTTGCACCTCAATTAGGCGTCTTACTGGCCGATAACTTTGGTTGGCACAGTATTTTTGTGACATTGACATTGATGGGCGTTGCGCTTGTAGCCTGTACTTTTGCTCAAAAAAATGAACAATCACAACCCAAACAAACCTCAATTAAGCAAGATATCAAAGCTCTGCTCAGCACTAAAACCTACTTGGGTAATGTAATGATGTTTGCTTGCGCTTCTGCGGCCTTCTTTGCTTACTTGACTGGGATGCCAGAGATTATGGCACGCCTTGGTTATGCCGCTAAAGATATCGGTTTGAGTTTTATTCCTCAAACGATCGCTTTCATGGTTGGTGGCTACTTAGGTAAGGTGGGAGTGAATAAATTTGGTGACGAAAAAGTGCTCAAGCAGTTGATTGGCCTCTCCAGCGTTGCCACTTTATTAGTATTCATTGCCTCACAGTGGCAACTGACCTCAATTTGGCCAATTTTGGCACCGTTTTGCTTAATAGCAGTTGCCAACGGAGCGCTTTACCCTATCGTGGTGAACCGCGCACTATCGAGTGCCAAACAAAGCCCAGCCACTGCAGCGGGTTTACAAAATAGCTTACAAATCTGCGTTAGTAGTTTAGCCAGCGCATTGGTCGCAACGTTGGCCAGCCAAGCACAAATGGTGACGGGTATTGCAATTATGATTTGTATGGGCGGGCTATGGATTGGTTATATCGTCTCGAACCGCGAACTTTCTCAACACTTCACCGCACCAGATAATGCACGCGTAGTCAGCGATGAAGAGTAAGTCTTTTAATAAGAACTGATACAAAAAGCCGCTCATGATGAGCGGCTTTTTAATCGTTCATTTGTTAGCTACGCTTAACAGGACGCTTCCAACCATTGATTTTGCGCTCTTTCGCGCGAGTGATGACTAACTCACCTTCAGCAACGTTACTGCTTAGCGTAGTGCCAGCACCAATCGTTGCACCATTGGCGATCGTTACAGGAGCAATCAACTGGCTGTCTGAACCGACAAACACATCATCACCAATTGTGGTTTTGAATTTATTGATACCATCGTAATTACAAGTGATAACGCCAGCTCCGACATTAACACGCTGGCCAATTTCGGCATCACCAAGATAAGTTAAGTGATTGGCTTTCGAACCTTCACCCAAGCGAGTATTTTTTACTTCTACGAAATTACCCACGTGTGCATCATTACGCAGTTCAGCACCAGGACGTAAACGGGTAAAAGGCCCAACGGTACAGTTTTCTGCAACGGTTGCCCCTTCAATGACGCTGTATGGGCGGATCACTGTGTTGTCATCAATTTCGCAATCTTTAAGCACGCAACCCATGCCGATAATTACGTTATCACCCAAAGAGACATTTCCTTCGATGATGACGTTTGCATCAATCTCAACATCCATCCCACACTGTAATTCACCACGCAGATCAAAACGCGTAGGATCACGTAGCATCACACCTTGTTCTAATAGCTTTTTCGCTTGTGTTGCTTGATAAGCACGCTCTAAACGAGCCAGTTGAGCGCGATCATTTACCCCTTCCACTTCAATAGAGCTGGCAGGATGAACAGCCTCAACTGCGCGGCCTTCATTGTGCGCTGCAGCGATAACATCTGTCAGATAATATTCGCCTTGTGCGTTCTCATTACTTAAGCCTGACAACCAGCGCTTGAGATCGCGCCCCGTTGCCACCATCACGCCCGTATTGATCTCTTTAATTAACTTTTGCTCATCGGTGGCATCTTTTTGTTCAACAATCGCCACCACAGGGCCATGCTTACGCACGATACGGCCATAACCGGTTGGGTTATCCAGTACCACTGTCAGCAAGGCTATCCCATCATTAGGCTGTGCATCTAACAAGCTTTCCACGGTTTCTTCCGAGATCAATGGAACATCACCGTACAACACGAGGATCTTCTCATCGTCTTGGAAATGAGGCGAGGCTTGATCAACGGCATGGCCAGTTCCTAATTGATCCGCTTGCAGCACCCAGTTAACCGACTCTTCGGCAAGCGCTTGCTGCATTTGCTCACCACCATGACCATAAACCAAGTGGATATTTTGGGCACCTAAGCTATTGCACGTATCAATTACGTGTTTCACCATTGGCTTACCCGCCAGTGTGTGCAGCACTTTAGGCATATTAGAATACATTCGAGTACCTTTACCTGCTGCGAGGATCACTGCGCTAAATTTCATTGACAACCTATTGACGTTAAAAAAGTTAAGCCGCATTTTAGCGGTAATTAAAGAGATAGTTAATTTAACTAAATAATTTTCTGTTAAAAAATAAGCAAAAAGGCGACCTATAGGTCGCCTTTTTACATCACGTCTTAATTATAAAACACATTAACGACGTTTTTTGGTCAGCTCGATAACTCGTAACTGAGCCATGGCTTTAGCCAGTTCACTGGCCGCTTGTGCGAAGTTCATATCGCCATGCTGATTTGAAATATTCTCTTCAGCTTTGCGTTTGGCTTCTTCTGCCTTAGCTGCGTCTAGTTCTTCACCACGAATTGCCGTATCAGCCAGTACTGTAGCAGTACCCGGTTGCACTTCGACAATACCACCCGAAACATAAATAATTTCTTCGTGGCCGTGTAGCTTAACGATACGCACCATACCAGGCTTAATAGCGGTCAGCAGCGGTGTGTGACCATGGAAAATTCCCAGTTCACCTTCGCTACCGGTCACCTGAAACGTTTCGACTTGGCCAGAGAAGATTTTCTTCTCTGCACTGACGACGTCTAGGTGAAAGGTTATTGCTGCCATATCGCCTCCTAGTTAGCCTTATAGCTTCTTAGCATTCTCAATCGCATCGTCGATAGTACCGCAGTACATAAACGCTTGCTCTGGAATGTCATCGTATTCACCAGATAGAAGACCTTTGAAGCCACGTAGCGTCTCTTTTAGAGGTACGTAAACACCAGGGTCACCTGTAAATACTTCAGCTACGTGATAAGGCTGAGTTAGAAAACGTTCAATCTTACGTGCACGTGATACAACTTGCTTATCCGATTCAGACAACTCGTCCATACCCAAGATCGCAATGATGTCTTTCAGCTCTTTGTAGCGCTGAAGCGTCTGCTGAACGCCACGAGCGATGTCGTAGTGCTCTTGACCTACGACGAGTGGGTCTAGCTGACGAGACGTTGAATCGAGTGGGTCGATCGCTGGGTATAGGCCCATTGCTGCGATGTTACGGTTAAGTACAACCGTTGCATCCAAGTGCGCGAACGTTGTGGCTGGAGACGGGTCCGTCAAGTCATCTGCTGGTACATATACCGCCTGTACAGAAGTGATAGAACCTTGCTTAGTTGACGTAATACGCTCCTGAAGCACACCCATTTCTTCTGCAAGAGTAGGTTGGTAACCTACCGCTGAAGGCATACGACCTAGCAGTGCTGATACTTCCGTACCGGCAAGCGTGTAACGGTAGATGTTATCGATGAACAGAAGTACGTCACGACCTTCGTCACGGAAACGTTCTGCCATTGTCAAACCCGTCAGTGCAACACGTAGACGGTTGCCTGGTGGCTCGTTCATCTGTCCGTAAACCATCGCTACTTTTGATTTTTCAGGCTCTTCGATGTTTACAACACCTGCTTCCTGCATCTCATAGTAGAAATCGTTACCTTCACGAGTACGTTCACCAACACCCGCAAATACTGAAAGACCTGAGTGTTGCAGTGCGATGTTGTTGATAAGCTCCATCATGTTAACGGTCTTACCTACACCTGCACCACCAAATAGACCGATTTTACCACCCTTAGAGAATGGACAAACCAAATCGATTACTTTTACACCGGTTTCAAGAAGAGCAGTTTCGTTTGATTGCTCTTCATAGCTTGGAGCTGGACGGTGGATAGAGTAAAGCTCTTCCGCACCGATTTCACCACGCTCATCAATCGCATCACCAAGCACGTTCATGATACGACCTAAAGTCTTAATACCGACTGGTACTGAAATTGGAGCGCCAGTATTTTCAACTACCAAACCACGACGTAAACCATCAGAGCTACCCATTACGATTGCGCGAATCACGCCACCGCCAAGCTGCTGTTGAACTTCAAGAACGAGACGTTCTTTTGAATCCACAACATTCAGAGCATCGTAAACACTTGGTACTTCGCCCTGTGGGAACTCTACGTCGACTACCGCACCGATGATCTGTACGATCTTACCTGTAGCCATCGTTAATCCTCTAAACTGTTTGTTTTACCTAAGCTTAAACCGCTGCTGCACCAGAAACGATTTCCGATAGTTCTTGTGTAATCGCCGCCTGACGGGCTTTGTTATACACAAGCTGTAAATCATCAATCAAGTTGCTTGCGTTATCGGTAGCTGCTTTCATCGCAATCATTCGAGCAGCTTGCTCACAAGCAAGATTCTCAACCACACCCTGATAAACCTGAGACTCTACATAACGCAGCAATAGTGCATCGAGTAGAGGCTTTGGTTCAGGCTCATAGATGTAGTCCCAAGAATGTTCGCGTTTCATCTCTTCGCTATTCGATCTAGGCAAAGGTAGTAATTGATCGATCGTTGGTTCTTGAACCATAGTATTCACAAATTTGTTGAACACTACGTATAGGCGATCCAACTCACCTGCATCATATTTCTTCAGCATAACACCAACGGAACCGATCAAATCTTCCAAGGTTGGGCTATCGCCCAAACCAGAGACTTGAGCAGCGACTTTAGCGCCACTGTTTCTAAAGAAAGCCGTTGCCTTTGAGCCCACAATTGCAAGCTCAACCTCAGCACCTTTCTCCGACCAATCTTTCATGTCATGTAGAGCTTTTTTGAACAAGTTCACGTTCAAACCACCACACAAACCACGGTCTGTTGAAATAATGATGTAACCAACACGTTTGGCTTCGCGCTCTTCTAGATAAGGATGACGATATTCTAGATTTGCACTCGCCACATGACCGATCACTTTACGCATTGTTTCAGCGTATGGACGAGAAGCTTCCATGCCGTCTTGCGAACGACGCATTTTTGAAGCTGCTACCATTTCCATCGCTTTCGTAATTTTCTGCGTGCTTTTAACACTACCGATTTTATTACGTATCTCTTTTGCGCCGGCCATCGTTTTACTCTCTTTTAAGGTAATCCGTTATTGGTCAGTGGTGACCCTAGGGTCACCCACCAATTACCAGGTCTGGGTTGCCTTGAAATCGTCAACCAGTTTCTTGAACTGAGCTTCGATTTCATCGTTATAAGCACCCGATTTGTCGATATCTTTTACAAGATCAACATATTGACCACGAGCATACGACAGTAGAGCAGATTCAAAATCAGCCAGTTTATTCAACGCAACATCATTTAAATAACCACGCTCTGCCGCAAAGATAACCAACGCTTGGTCAAACACAGACATCGGAGCATATTGTTTCTGCTTCATCAGCTCTGTTACTTTCTGACCATGGTTTAGCTGTCTCTTCGTCGCTTCATCAAGATCTGACGAGAACTGAGCAAATGCAGCAAGTTCACGGTACTGTGCAAGCGCGGTACGGATACCACCTGACAGTTTCTTGATGATTTTCGTCTGAGCGGCACCACCTACACGAGATACTGAAATACCAGGGTCAACGGCTGGGCGAACACCCGCGTTGAATAGCTCAGTTTGTAGGAAGATCTGACCATCGGTAATCGAGATTACGTTAGTCGGTACGAATGCTGAAACGTCACCCGCTTGTGTTTCAATGATAGGTAGAGCGGTTAAAGAACCGGTTTTACCTTTCACTTCACCCTTAGTGAAACGTTCTACATACTCTTCGCTAACACGAGCAGCACGCTCAAGTAGACGAGAGTGGAGATAGAAAACGTCACCTGGGAATGCTTCACGGCCTGGTGGGCGTTTGAGTAGTAGTGAGATCTGACGGTAAGCAACCGCTTGTTTAGATAAGTCATCATAAACAATCAGTGCATCTTCACCGCGATCGCGGAAGTATTCACCCATTGCACAACCTGCATATGGCGCAAGGTATTGCAATGCCGCTGATTCAGAAGCCGATGCAACAACCACAACTGTGTTTGCAAGCGCGCCGTGCTCTTCTAATTTGCGTACTACGTTAGCGATAGTTGAGGCTTTTTGGCCAATCGCAACATAGATAGAGTAAATACCTGAATCTTTTTGGTTAATAATTGCGTCGATCGCCATTGCTGTTTTACCAGTTTGACGGTCACCGATGATAAGTTCACGTTGGCCACGACCGATTGGGATCATAGAGTCAACTGACTTATAGCCGGTTTGTACTGGTTGATCGACTGATTTACGGTCGATTACACCAGGTGCAATCATTTCAACAGGTGAAGACAATTTCGCTTCGATAGGACCTTTACCATCGATAGGCTGACCGAGTGTATTCACTACGCGACCTAACAATTCAGGACCAACTGGCACTTCAAGAATACGACCAGAACCTGTTACTTTCATGCCTTCCTTAAGGTCAGCATATGGGCCCATGACAACCGCACCAACCGAGTCACGCTCAAGGTTAAGTGCAAGTGCATAACGGCCACTCGGTAATTCAATCATTTCACCTTGCATCACGTCCGCTAGGCCGTGAATGCGAATGATACCATCGCTTACCGATACGATAGTACCTTCATTGCGAGCTTCACTAACAACGTCGAAAGATTCGATACGTTGTTTAATTAGATCGCTAATTTCCGTGGAATTAAGTTGCATGCTCCAATCCCCATCAAGACTGTAATGCATCGCTCAGGCGGTTTAAACGACCGCGGGCTGAGTTATCGATGACAAGGTCTCCGGCTCGAATTATAACCCCACCAAGTAGGGTCTCATCTATACTGCAATTCAGCTGAACTTTGCGTTCAAGACGCTGCTCAAGTTTGGTGCTGATATTGACAAGCTGTTCATCAGAAAGCTCAGTTGCTGAAATCACTTCAACATCCATCTGCTTCTCATGCTCTTGTTTCAGAGCAAAGAACTGTTCACTAACATCAGGAAGAGCCTTTAATCGGCCATTCTCAGCCATCACCTTTAGCAGGTTCTGGCCATAAACATCAAACTGTTCGCCACAAATTGCGATGAAAATTTCCGCTAATTTCTCAGCCGAAACAGAGCCCGTTAGTAGCTCTTTCATTTGCTCGTTCTTTGCGACCTCGGCAGCAAAAGCTAACATCTGACCCCATTGGTCAAGTTGCTTTTTCTCTACCGCAAAATCGAATGCTGCTTTAGCATAGGGGCGTGCAATTGTAGTCAAATCAGACATAAAGCGCCCCCATCCTTAAAGTCTTGCAGTAATGTTGTCGAGAATATCTTTGTGCGCATCTTTATCGATAGAACGCTCAAGGATTTTCTCAGCACCAGCTACAGCCAGAGTTGCAACTTGTTTACGCAGCTCATCGCGGGCACGGTTACGTTCAGATTCAAGTTCAGCTTCCGCTTGAGCAAGGATTTTCTGGCGTTCTGCCTGAGCTTCCTCACGTGCTTCATCTAAAATTTGAGCTTTACGTTTATTTGCCTGTTCGATGACCTCAGTTGCAGTGCGCTTCGCTTCTTTCATTTGTTCAGAAGCGTTGGCTTGTGCTAGATCCAAGTTTTTAGCAGCACGCTCAGCGGCTGAAAGACCGTCAGCAATTTTCTTCTGACGCTCTTCGATCGCATTCATGATTGGCGGCCATACATATTTCATGCAGAACCACACAAACAGTGCAAACGCGATTGCTTGACCTAGCAGAGTTGCGTTCATATTCACAACAGCTACCCCTCTATTTGTTCACCAACGAAAAGTATTAATCAACGACAAATCATCAATTTGTGTGATCGGTTGATTAACCTAGTTGACCAACAAATGGGTTCGCGAAAGTGAATAGAAGCGCAATTACGATACCGATCATAGGAACCGCATCAAGTAGACCCGCGATGATGAACATCTTAACTTGTAGCATAGGAGCCATTTCTGGTTGACGAGCAGCACCTTCAAGGAATTTACCGCCTAGAAGTGCGAAACCAATCGCTGTACCAAGAGAAGCAAGACCGACGATAATACCTACGGCGATTGCAGAAAAGCTCAGTAAAGTTTCCATTACTATCTCCAATTTATAGTTGTTGGCTTATGTGCCCAAATAAAAAGCTTTAAAAAATTAATGATCACTATCTTCGTGTGCCATTGATAGATAAACAATAGTCAGCATCATGAACACGAAAGATTGAATCAGAATTACCAGAATATGGAAAATCGCCCACGGTAGTGAACCCATCCATTGTAGCCACCATGGTAGCATCGCTGCGATAAGAATAAATACCACCTCACCTGCGAACATGTTACCGAATAGACGCATACCGAGTGAGAGAGGTTTCGCAAGTAACGATACCACTTCAATAAGTAGGTTAAACGGAATCATGGTCCAGTGATTGAATGGATGTAGAGCTAATTCTTTCGCAAAACCACCTAGGCCTTTCACTTTGATGCTGTAGTAAATCATCAGAGCAAATACGCCTAGAGCCATAGCCATGGTGATATTCACATCAGCTGACGGAACCACTTTTAGATAAGGGATACCAAGCCAATGTTGTGCTGGATACGGTAAGAAATCGATGGGCACTAAGTCCATGATGTTCATTAACAATACCCAACAAAAGATAGTCAGTGCCAGCGGTGCTATAAGTGGATTGCGTCCATGAAAGGTGTCTTTGACGTTTTGATCGACAAATTCTACCAATATTTCAACAAAACACTGCAGCTTACCGGGTACACCCGCTGTTGCTTTCTTTGCTACAGAGCGAAATATCCATAGGAATATTAAGCCAGTAAACAAGGAAAAAAACAGGCTATCGATATGTACGTTCCAGAAACTCGTCTCACTAATTGACAGCCCCAAATCGTAATGCTCAGAAATCTTCGCAAGAGAGAGGTTCGTCAAGTGGTGTTCAATGTATCCGGACGATGTTAGCGCTTCACCTGGCGCAGCCATAACTCATCCTATTTTTTGTTGTTAATGAATAGCACTGGCGCACAGATATTAATACCTAGAGCCAGCAAATAGGTTAGTTTGAGGGGAACGAGTTCCACCTGCATATACATGTAGGCAACACAGAACAGTGCAACTGTGATGAGGATCTTGAGTACTTCGCCAGTGTAGAAAGAGGCCGCAACTTGCTTCGCAGCACGAGCTCCACTAAACATAAAAGCACACAGCGCAAAAACCGCATTGGCAATGACAAAGATGCCACCCCCAATCAGCGCAGAAAAGCCCCATTCAGCATTTACAGCTACCGCCATCCCTGCCGCCACAAAAATAACCGCGCCAGACTGGATCATTAACAATCGCTTAGCAAGCTCTCGTCCTGGTCTAGCCAACGCAGCTACCATGTATTCGTACCTCTAGTAATATCCTCAGCTCATCTACAACATAGGGCTGGGAAATTGGCGAAAATTATACGGTGAGTCGAACTGATTGCAATTGAAAGACAGCAAAAAGTTACAATTTTGTTTACAAACCGACAACTTTCAAATAAAAAAACGTTTTTTGCATAATTGACTTAAATCAATTATCTCATTTAGCTTTCTAGCTTGGCAATTAGTTGCTCTAATTTGTGAGGCTCATCAAGACTAATCGTCATTTTGGCTTTGCCACCTTTTGAACGAATGATCGACACTTTAGCCCCTAACATTTCACTCAATCTTTGTGACATTTGTTGTGCATCTAAGTCTTCCGATGCCGATCCGTCCTCAGAAGGCTGTGTTAGACACTTTTTCACTAATTGCTCAGTTTGTCTCACGGTCAGCTGTTTTGCGGCCACACGTTGTGCAATTTCAATTTGTTGATCGCCTTCGAGCATCAATAATGCTCGTGCATGGCCCATTTCAAGCTGCTTGGTTTCCACTAAACGCTTCACGCCATCCGCCAATTGATTTAAGCGTAATAAATTACTCACGGTAGTGCGTGATTTACCAATCACATCAGCCACCTGCTGGTGAGTGAGCTTAAATTCGTCTTGCAACCGCTCTAAAGCTTGTGCTTCTTCAATCGCATTCAAATCTTCGCGTTGAATATTTTCTATCAGTGCCATCGCAATCGCAGCGCGATCTTGGACATTTTTGATCAAACAGGGCACTTGCTTTAAACCTGCTTGTTTTGCAGCGCGCCAACGGCGTTCACCTGCAATAATTTCATAGCCACCAAGCTCTAAACGTCTTACTACGATCGGCTGGATAATACCTTGCGATTGGATAGACGCAGATAGCTCTTCCAACGCTTCTGCCGACATATCTTTACGTGGTTGATACATGCCAGGTTTCAAATTTGATACCGCAATATCCATTAATTCGCCATCAGAAGAGAGTGCTTGGCTATGTGAGGCGGCTTGCTCCTTTTCACGAGCAAGAGAACTGGTTGCGAGCAATGCATCCAATCCTTTTCCTAAACCACGTTTAGTCATGTAGACGAATTCCTTTAGTTGAGATTATGCGGGTATTTCTTCTCGACGAAGCATTTCGCCAGCTAAGGCGAGATACGCTTTTGCCCCAGCTGAATACTTGTCGTAGTACATTGCTGGCTTGCCATAACTTGGCGCTTCAGCAAGACGGACATTACGAGGAATAACGGTGCGATAGACTTTGTTTCCAAAGTGCTTTTTCAGTTGATCGGATACTTCATTGGCTAGGCGATTACGCGGATCGTACATCGTTCGAAGTAACCCTTCGATTTTCAGGTTTTCGTTGACTACCGCGGCTAACTTGCTGATGGTATCCATTAACGCCGTTAAACCTTCTAATGCAAAATACTCACATTGCATTGGCACTAACACAGAATCCGCTGCGGCCATGGCGTTGATTGTAAGAAGATTTAAAGAAGGAGGACAATCAATAAAGATGAAATCATAGTTATCACGAACTGGCGCGAGGGCATTTTTCAAACGCACTTCGCGAGCAAAGACTTCCATTAATTTGATTTCAGCGGCTGTCACGTCTCCGTTCGCCGCAATCAAATCGTAGTGTCCCGTTGTTTTGCGACACACGACTTCATCAAAAGGGGTGTCTTCGACCAACAATTCGTACGCGGTTGCATCTACTTGATACTTATCAACACCACTGGCCATCGTTGCATTGCCTTGTGGGTCGAGATCGATCACTAAAACTTTACGCTTAGTCGCTGCCATAGAGGCCGCTAAGTTAATGCACGTTGTTGTTTTTCCTACGCCACCTTTCTGGTTGGCGATTGCTACGATTTTGCCCACGGTATGCCTCGCTGTTATCCCTTGCGAGATAAGATTACAAGATGACGGTCACCTTCCAACTCAGGAACTTTCAAAGCTTTGACATCAGTCACAGAACACCACTCAGGTAGTGTGGCTATTTCCTCATCTGGCCGTTGTCCTTTCAGGGCTAAAAATCGGCCCGATGTTTCTTTTGGTAAATGGTGACACCATTCCACCATATCGAGCATTGAAGCAAACGCACGGCTCAGTACGCCATCAAATTTTACTTCAGGCTGAAACTCTTCGACTCGACTTTGAATCGTGGTCACATTTTTAATACCAAGCTCATGCAGAACTTGTTTAATAAAACGAATGCGTTTACCTAAACTATCGAGTAAGTAAAAGGTTTTATCAGGATTCATGATAGCGAGAGGTATACCAGGTAAACCAGGCCCAGTACCAACGTCGATAAAACGCTCACCCTGTAAGTGAGGACTTACCACTATACTATCTAAAATATGTTTCACCAACATATCCATAGGATCGCGCACTGAGGTGAGATTGTAGGCTTTGTTCCATTTATTCAGCAGTTCCACGTAACCGACTAATTGGCTACGTTGCTGCTCATTGACCTTGAGATCGGTTTGACCAATTAAATCATCGAGACGCGTTCTTAACTCGCTCATGCGGCGTCTTCCCCTTTCTTCAGTACACCTTGCTTTTTCAAATAAACCAATAAGATAGAAATAGCAGCTGGTGTAATACCAGAAATACGAGAGGCAATACCAACCGTTTCAGGTTTGGCATTGTTAAGCTTAAGGATCACTTCGTTGGATAAGCCTTTGACCTGTTTATAGTCAAGATCCAGCGGCAATTTAGTGTGCTCATGGCGCAATGATTTGTCGATCTCATCTTGCTGACGCTGAATATAACCATCGTATTTGATTTGAATTTCAACTTGCTCAGCCGCTTCACTATCGTTCAATGCTGGTGCAAATGACTCAAGCGATGTGAGCTGTTGATAGGTGATTTCAGGTCGACGTAGTAGATCTTCACCACTTGCTTCACGAGACATGGGTGTTTTGAGCAACGCATTCAGTGCATCAACACCGACGGAGTTCGGGTTCATCCACGTTTGTTTCAAACGTTGACGCTCGATTTCCATGTTTTCCATTTTTTGATTAAAACGCGCCCAGCGCACATCATCGACTAAACCTAATTCTCTGGCTTTTTCGGTTAAACGCAAATCGGCGTTATCTTCGCGTAGCAGTAAGCGATATTCAGCGCGAGAGGTAAACATGCGATAAGGTTCTTTGGTACCCATAGTGGAAAGATCATCGATCAACACGCCCATGTAAGCTTGATCACGGCGTGGACTCCAGCCTTCTTTTTCTTGGCTAAATAAGCTTGCATTCAAACCAGCCATTAACCCTTGCGCTGCCGCCTCTTCGTATCCGGTGGTGCCGTTGATTTGACCAGCAAAGAACAAACCACTGATGAATTTGGTTTCATAGGTTTGTTTTAAATCTTGTGGATTGAAAAAATCGTACTCGATGGCGTAACCCGGACGAACAATATGTGCGTTTTCAAACCCTTTCATTGAGCGAACGATCTGCACTTGTACATCAAATGGTAAGCTGGTGGAAATACCGTTAGGGTAGAGTTCTGTCGTGGTCAAACCTTCAGGCTCGATAAAAATTTGATGGCTATTTTTGTCGGCAAAACGCATGACTTTGTCTTCGATCGATGGGCAGTAGCGTGGGCCGATACCTTCGATGACACCTGCGTACATCGGACTACGATCAAGATTGGCACGGATCACATCATGCGTTTTATCGTTGGTATGCGTGATGTAGCATGGTATTTGACGTGGATGCTGTTCACGTTGTCCCATGAAGGAAAAAACAGGCGTTGGGTTATCACCGTGTTGTGTTTCTAACACTGAGAAGTCCACACTGCGTGCATCGATCCTTGGTGGCGTACCCGTTTTTAAACGATCAACTCGAAACGGCAGTTCACGTAAACGTTGCGCTAATGCGATCGATGGCGGATCTCCTGCACGGCCTCCTGAGAAGTTTTCAAGACCAATGTGGATCTTTCCACCAAGGAAGGTACCTACCGTCAACACCACCGCTTTGGCGTGGAATTTGAGGCCCATTTGAGTCACAACGCCCATTACACGATCATTTTCAACGATAAGATCATCGACCGCTTGTTGGAACAAAGTTAAGTTTGGCGTGTTTTCAAGCACATCACGCACATACGATTTGTAAAGCGCACGATCTGCTTGAGCTCGAGTCGCTCGAACCGCTGGCCCTTTTGAGGCATTGAGTGTTCTAAATTGAATACCTGCATGATCAATCGCTTGTGCCATTAGACCGCCCATGGCATCGACTTCTTTAACCAGATGTCCTTTACCAATTCCGCCGATCGCAGGATTGCACGACATCTGTCCTAGAGTCTCAATGTTATGGGTAAGCAATAGCGTACTTTGACCAGTACGAGCTGCAGCGAGAGCGGCTTCCGTTCCAGCATGGCCACCACCGACCACAATGACGTCAAATTTTTCGTGATAAAGCATGAACCGACCTCAGGTATTCAATGAAGCATGGACTGACAAAAGAGGCGTATTCTACCTGCTTTCCACTGGCTAGAAAATCGCTTTTCTGCTTTTTTAATCTGAGCTTGGTAAGTTAATAATATATAAGATCTATATAGAGATCTTTTATTAGATCTATTATTAGGATCAAGCATATCTGTGGATAACCGATAAATGATCAACAAGATCATGGTTTTTAAGAGGATCACAAGCTGTGATCCTGACATGATCTAATCGTGTATTAGCTGGGATCAAAAAGGCTAGTTATGCACAGGGTCGTGAAATTCATAAGTTATTAATTGGATAACTATAGGTTAATCACCGAACAACAGCATAGTTATACACATTAAAATATTTAAAATGGACTTAACTTTTCTATGGCGAGTATTGAGACAGTTATACACAGAGCTTAAGAGTACAAAAAAAGCGGCTCACAGGCCGCTTGGTGACTTTATGCTATTAGCTAGAATTGTTCGATGTGCTGTTTGAGCCATACTTCAGCGGCATCTTCAGGAACGGAATATTCTAATATATCTATGGTGAAACAGTCGCTAATTGGCGTTGCACCTATATCCTCAAGCAGTTGATATGCATGCTTACCTGCTGCGCAAAACGTGTCATAGCTTGAATCGCCAAGTGCTACCACGGCATATTTTAACTGGCTCGTATTCGGTGGTGTTGATTGCAAAGAAGCGATAAAAGGTTGGATATTGTCTGGGTAGTCACCCGCTCCATGCGTGGAGGTGACAATGAGCCAAGTCCCTTGTGCGGGGAGTTCACTTAAGTTGGGTTGGTTGTGGATAGTCGTAGTATAACCTTGCTCTTGCAGTAGATCATTGAGATGATCGGCGACATATTCAGCGCCTCCTAAGGTGCTGCCAGTGATGATATGGATCATGAGATATTCCTATAATTAAGAGTGATCAAGCTTCTCACTGCGATCATTTGCCGATACAGAACGACGAAAAGATGCGCCCTAACAAGTCATCGGAGCTAAATTCGCCCGTTATCTCGTTTAGATGTTGCTGCGATAAACGCAGTTCTTCCGCTAAGATTTCACCAGCCATGTAGCCTTCGAGCTGCTGCTGACCAATCATGAGGTGCTGTGCGGCGCGCTCTAGCGCGTCCAAATGGCGTCGTCTGGCCATAAAGCCGCCTTCATTGCCCCCAGCAAAGCCCATGCACTCTTTGAGATGAGTACGCAGAGCATCAACGCCCTCTCCAGTTTTTGCCGACAGGCGGATTAAGGTTGGAGAATTAACATGACAGATACCGAGTGATTCTTTGGTTTGATCGACTTTGTTACGGATCACCGTCATGCCGATGTTTTCAGGCAATCGATCGACAAAATCTGGCCAGATTTCTTTCGGATCGGTGGCATCGGTGGTGGTGCCGTCAACCATAAAGAGTACACGATCTGCTTTTGCTATTTCATCCCAAGCACGCTCAATGCCTATTCTTTCGACTTCGTCATTGGCATCACGTAGGCCAGCGGTATCGATGATATGCAGTGGCATGCCATCGATGTGGATGTGCTCTCGCAGCACGTCACGCGTGGTTCCTGCTATGTCTGTAACGATGGCTGAATCTTTGCCTGAAAGCGCATTCAATAGACTCGATTTGCCCGCGTTAGGACGCCCTGCTATCACCACTTTCATCCCTTCGCGTAAAATGGCCCCTTGATTGGCCTCTTTGCGCACGGCGTCTAAGTTGTCGATGATATTTTGCAGATCTGCGGCAACTTTACCATCGGCAAGAAAATCGATCTCCTCTTCAGGAAAATCAATCGCTGCTTCAACGTAAATTCGCAGGTGGATTAGGGAATCGACCAAGGTGTGAATGCGTTTGGAAAATTGACCTTGCAATGAATGCAGAGCGGATTTGGCCGCTTCTTCAGAGCTGGCATCAATCAAATCGGCAATCGCTTCCGCTTGGGTTAAATCCATTTTGTCGTTTAAAAACGCACGCTCAGAAAATTCACCCGGGCGCGCTGCGCGCAAGCCACTGATAGCCAAAATGCGTTTGATCAGCATATCCATGACGACCGGGCCACCGTGTCCTTGTAGTTCGAGCACATCTTCGCCGGTAAAGGAGTGAGGGTTAGGAAAATAGATCGCGATGCCTTGGTCAAGTTCGGTGCCATTTTGATGCTTAAAAGGCAAGTATTCCGCATAACGAGGTTTCAGTGTTTTCCCGGTTACTTCAAGCGCGACTTGAGCGGCTTTCGGGCCTGAGACGCGAATAATCCCCACGCCACCTCGGCCTGGAGCGGTTGCTTGAGCAACAATGGTGTCTGTAGACATAAGGGTACCTAACATAGGGGTGTATGAGCGCAATTGTAATCAGCCAAAAACAAAAAGGCGACCAAAAGGTCGCCTTTGTTTAACTTGTCAGTGTGACTTCTTGCTGAAGTGGCTACTTAGAGTGTAAGCCTTTTTTCTCCAGCGCTTTGTAAATCAAGGTTTGCTGGATCAAGGTAACGATGTTCGATACCAACCAGTAAATCACTAAACCTGATGGGAAGAACAAGAAGAAGAATGTAAACATAACCGGCATAAAGGTCATGATCTTCTGTTGCATCGGGTCAGTGACTGTCGTCGGGCTCATTTTCTGGATCATAAACATACTCACACCCATCAGCAGTGGCAAGATGTAGTATGGGTCTTGTGCTGAAAGGTCATGAATCCAACCAAAGAAAGGTGAATGACGCAGTTCAACCGATTCCATTAATGACCAGTAAAGCGCAATGAAGATAGGCATTTGCAGGAAGATAGGTAAACAACCACCGAGTGGATTTACTTTCTCTTTCTTATACAGCTCCATCATTTCTTGGCTCATGCGTTGGCGGTCATCGCCGATGCGCTCACGCATTGCTTGCAGCTTCGGTTGCAGCATGCGCATTTTTGCCATAGAGGTGTATTGTGCTTTGGTCAGTGGGTACATAGCACCACGAACAATGAAGGTTAAGCAGATGATTGCTACACCCCAGTTGCTAACGAAGCTTTGAATGAATGAAAGCAACATGTGTAGTGGTTTTGCAATAAACCATAACCAGCCGTAGTCGACAACTAGATCAAGATTTGGCGCAACTGCAGCCATCTCATCTTGCAGTTTTGGACCGACCCAAAGTGTGGCTAAGAATGTCGCTTTTTCACCGTTGGCGATGGTTTTATTTGGCATGCGAACACCAATATCACCTAAGTTGCCAATCACGCGAGTGTATAAGTTTGACCCTGCTGCATCACGTGGGATCCACGCGCTGGCAAAGTAGTGTTGGATCATCGCCGCCCAACCTTCACCGTTAACCAAAGGCAGTGACAAGTTACGATCTTGCATATCATCGAAACTGTATTTCTTATAACGTGTATCTTGTGTTGAGTAAGCACCGCCACGGTAAGTTGGCATAGCCAAGCTGCCACCAGCGTCCAATAAATTTTGGCGTAGGTGTGCATACATACCCAGTGTCGCGTTATTACCAGATTGGTTGACTACATCAAATTCAACATCCAAGGCGTAGCTGCCACGTTTAAGGATGAAGGTTTTGGTGTATTCAAGGCCATTGGCTTGATAAGTCATGGGAATGCGCAGTTCGTCTTGACCATCCGCTAGAGCAAAGGTGTCGGCGCTAACAGTATAGTTTGGACGATTGTTGCTGCTTAAATCGATCCCTTGCGGTCCCACTAAACCACTTTGCGCGATAAACTGGTGACCAGGAATGTCTTTAAGTAGCACAAATGGGTCTTCTGAATTGAGTTCAGCATCGTACTTATTCAGCTCGGCCTTCACTACATCACCACCTACCGTGTCAATTGACAGAGTCAGTACATCAGTCTTGACGGTGATGGTTTTTGCAGACGCATTGGTTACTGCTGGTGCTGGGTCTAACTCATCAGCCATAGATGGTGCAGTTAAAGTGCTGCTATTTTGTGCCTGTTCAACCGCTTGAGGTGCTGGGTTCTTTGCTACTTGCCATTGCTGGAAAAGTAAAAAAGAAACGAGTGCCAAGGCGATTAACAGGATATTACGTTGAGAATCCATCGTTAATTATCTCTGTCTTGTTTTTGGACTGGTGGCGGAACGGGGTCAAAACCCCCTTCGTTCAAAGGGTGGCATTTTAATAGACGTTTGCCTGATAACCAACACCCTTTTACAAAACCGTGAGCTTTCAACGCTTCTATCGCATAGTTTGAACAGGTTGGAGTAAAACGACAGCGTGGTCCAAGCAGAGGACTGATGATTCCTTGGTAAAAACGGACGAATCCGATTGCTAACCACGCGAAGGGCGAGACAGGCGATGCCATAATTTTTCAAATAGTTTGAACATTTCTTCATTGCTTAAATCTTGCGCGCTCTTTTTCGCAATCACAACAAAATCTTTGTTAGGAAGTTGATGCTGTTTATTACGGAAGCTTTCGCGAGCGAGGCGTTTGAAGCGATTACGGCCAACAGCAGTTTTGATCTGTTTTTTGGGGACGGCCAACCCTAACCTTGGGTGGGTAAGAGCGTTTTCGCGAGCAATGATAGTGAAATGGGGGGAGCCTGCGCTGTGCGCTTGCTGGAAGACTTTTTTATAATGTTCGGGAGTTAACAAACGTAACTCCCGATTGAACGCGTACGTATTCAAAATAATCGCGAATTATTTTGACAGGCGCGCGCGGCCTTTAGCACGACGTGCATTAATAACCTTACGGCCATTCTTAGTTGCCATGCGTGCACGGAAACCGTGAGTACGCTTGCGCTTTAGAACGGTAGGTTGAAAAGTGCGTTTAGACATGTGTAATTACCTTACTGATCAGTAGTTTTTAGGTTCAAATAAACCCGGCGTGGGCATATTTTCGCTTCTTTAATAGAAAGAAAGGAATCCGACGCCTCTCAACAAAGAGGCGGAATTGTAATCACTGTCACAATAAGTGTCAACGATTGGGTTCACTAAAATTCCGGTCGGGGGATTATACGCAGTCTCCTTTAAATCACAAGGATCCTTCGTCGATCCCCACCTGATTTAAAAATTTCTTGAGCTTAGGATCCTGTGGATTACCAAAGATATCCTGTGGAGAGCCTTGCTCTACAATTTGCCCATCGGCCATGAAGATCACGCGATCGGCTACCTCCTTTGCAAACTGCATCTCATGGGTAACCACCAGCATTGTTTGGTGATGAGTGGCCAATTTCTTCATTAAAGCAAGCACTTCGCCAACCCATTCAGGATCGAGTGCTGACGTAGGTTCATCAAATAGCAGCAATTCTGGTTGTAGCGCCATCGCACGGCCGATCCCAACGCGCTGCTGCTGGCCACCTGAAAGTGCTGCGGGATAACTCTCTCCTTTATCCCCAAGACCGATGTCATCCAAAATCTGCTGTGCGCGGGTCAGGGCGAGATCTTTTTTCCAACCGTGCACCGTAATGAGCCCTTCGGCGACATTTTGCCTCGCCGTCATATGATCAAACAGCGCGTAGTTTTGGAAAACAAAGCCTGTTTTTCTGCGCAGTGCTAATACATCTGCTTTGGTCTGTTGCTGGGTGTCGACGGTGACATCATCAATAGTAATGGAGCCTTGGTCTGCGCGTTCTAGGAAGTTGACGCAGCGCAGTAAGGTCGATTTACCTGTACCGCTTGAGCCAATAATGACGATGATTTCACCTTTTTCTATTGCTAAGCTGATTCCTTTGAGCACTTCAGTATCGCCAAAGCGCTTATGAATATTATCGAGTTTAATCATCGTACATACGCCTTATTGAGTCTCTCTTCAGCCCAAATTTGTACCCGAGTCAGTACCACCACTACGGCCCAGTAAATTAATGCAACGGCGAGGAAAGCTTCAAAGAAGCGAAAGCTTGACGAAGCTTCCATCTGCGCTCTGGCCATGATCTCAGCGACTCCTAATGTAAAAGCTAATGAGGTCGATTTGATCATATCAATGAAGTAATTCATTAATGATGGCAACGCGATACGAGTGGCTTGCGGCAAAATAATGCGGCGCATTGCTTGGCTTGTGGTCATACCCACAGACAAACTCGCTTCCATTTGGCTGCGATCAATACCCAAAATGGCGGCGCGAATACTTTCTGCCATATAAGCGGCGAAGTGAAGAGTTAGCCCGATCACCGCGGCGCTAAATGCATTTAAACCGACCATCCACGGTAACACTTGCGGCAGACCATAGTAGAGTAGAAAGAGTTGTACCAGCAGGGGAGTACCGCGGAAAAAGCTGATGTACAGCTGGCTTAGCGGATCCAAAATGGGCACTTTGAACACACGAATATTGGCTAAAATGACCGACAGGATCAAAGCAAACACTAAGCCCCAAGTCGCCATCTCCATGGTGGTGCCTAAATACCTGAGCAGTATTGGCATCAGCTCAAGCATATAGTGAAAATCAAATCCCATCGGCTTACCTTTTTAAAACAAAAAAGGTGGAATGTGTGGTTCCACCTCAATCCTATCTTTTGATAATAGGGGAATTTACTTATTGGTGATATCGGCAGCAAACCATTTTTCAGAAATCGCACTCAGTGTGCCATCAGCGCGCATCGAGGCTAACGCTTGATTCACTTCAGCTTGCAGTTTTTGGCCTTGCTCGTTGTTAACAAACGGCCAAGCGTTTTCAATGGTTTCAAAAGGGTGACCAGCCAATTGCAACGGTAAGCCCGTTGTTTTAATCAATTCCAGAGCCGAAAGGCGATCCATCACAAACGCATCGGCACGGCCAAGAGCAACGTCATGTTCAATGCCAGTATCGTAAGTTTTGATTATGATTTTATTGTCTTTGTCAAAGCTGCGTAGTAGCTGCTCGAAGTTTGAGCCTAAATTGACCGCGACCGTTTTGCCGGCAAGATCGTCAATCCCTTTAATGCTGTCATTACCTTTGCGAACGGTAATTTGTGCACCGTCGATGACATACGGGTCAGCAAATAAGTATTTCGCTTTACGTGCTTCTGTGACGGTGATTTGGTTTGAAATGGTGTCAATTCGGCCAGTTTCAAGCAGGCCAAAGAGACCGGAGAAATTAGCCGTAACATATTTTACATCGTAATCATTGCGTTTACCTATCTCATCCCAAACATCCACTTCAAAGCCTTGCAGCTTGTCTTGTTTGACAAAAGTGAATGGAAAATAGCGCCCTGACATGCCGACTTTTATTTCCGTTGCCGCGTGTACGCTTGCAGCGGATAGTGCAATTGCAGTAATGGCGACTTTAACCCAGTTTTTCATCTTGAAACTCCTTATATTTATAGAGAGGGATGTTACTGGTAAAGCACTCAATAGAATAAATAACCAGTAGTTATTAACCATAACCGAACATAGTGACACAATTGGGGATAAGTATAGAGGATCCTTGTATATGTGGATCATCGTGTGGGTAAAGTGGTGCTAATTGTGAAGATCGACAAAAATCAAGCGCAAATTGTGTGAATAACTTCGATCTTATTCACTGGATCACGGATCAATCGCTGGCGATCTTGGTTATCAACAGGTAAAATCGCCAGTCTTTTCGATCATTTACTTAGGGTGAGGGCAACCGTGTCATCTTCGCTTTGGTTGCAATGTTTGCAACAGCTTCAAGAAGAGTTACCAGCAGCGGAATTCAGCATGTGGGTACGTCCGTTACAAGCGGAGCTCAATGACAATACTCTCACTTTATTCGCCCCAAACCGATTTGTGCTTGATTGGGTGCGCGATAAATACATCAACAGCATTAACCGACTACTGCAAGAGCATTGTGGCCACGATACCCCGAACCTGCGTTTTGAAGTGGGTAGTCGCCGGGTCAGCGCGCCTAAAGCTGCTCCCGTTCGTACTCAAGCGGATGTCGCGGCTGAATCTTCAGCTCCTGCACAGTTACAAGCGCGTAAACCAGTACATCGTACGTGGGAAAACGACACGGTTGTGGCAGACATTAATCACAGATCAAACGTTAACCCTAAACATAAGTTCAATAACTTCGTTGAAGGTAAATCGAACCAACTTGGTTTGGCTGCAGCGCGTCAAGTTTCCGATAACCCCGGCGCGGCCTATAACCCACTCTTCTTATACGGTGGTACAGGGCTAGGTAAAACACACTTATTGCACGCCGTTGGTAATGCGATTGTTGATAACAACCCGAATGCGAAAGTGATTTACATGCACTCAGAGCGTTTCGTGCAAGATATGGTGAAAGCGCTGCAAAATAATGCGATTGAAGAGTTCAAACGTTATTACCGCAGTGTCGATGCACTCTTGATCGATGATATTCAATTCTTTGCCAATAAAGAGCGTTCGCAAGAAGAGTTCTTTCATACCTTTAACGCATTGCTTGAAGGTAACCAACAAATCATTTTGACTTCCGACCGCTATCCGAAAGAGATCAATGGGGTGGAAGATCGCCTGAAATCTCGTTTTGGTTGGGGTTTGACGGTCGCGATTGAGCCACCAGAGCTTGAAACGCGTGTCGCGATTTTAATGAAGAAGGCAGAAGATCACCAAATTCATCTTGCCGATGAAGTTGCCTTTTTTATTGCCAAACGCTTACGTTCCAACGTGCGTGAATTGGAAGGTGCACTAAACCGTGTTATCGCCAACGCTAACTTTACCGGCCGTCCGATCACCATCGATTTTGTGCGTGAAGCGCTGCGTGACTTATTAGCTTTGCAAGAAAAATTGGTCACCATTGATAACATTCAAAAGACCGTGGCGGAATACTACAAAATTAAAGTGGCGGATTTGCTTTCTAAACGTCGCTCTCGCTCGGTTGCTCGTCCACGCCAGTTGGCGATGGCACTGGCTAAAGAGCTGACTAACCACAGCTTGCCTGAAATTGGTGATGCGTTTGGTGGCCGAGATCATACGACAGTGCTGCACGCTTGTCGTAAAATTCAGCAGTTACGTGAAGAGAGCCACGACATCAAAGAAGACTATTCGAATTTAATTCGTACCCTGTCTTCTTGATGCACAACCTTCTTATATCAGCTATTTTAACCCTCACATTTGGGGTCGCCCGATAACATCGTAAGAGCTAACTATGAAATTTACTATTGAACGTAGCCACTTCATTAAGCCACTTCAGCAAGTATCTGGAACATTAGGCGGACGTGCGACTTTGCCAATTCTTGGTAATTTGTTGCTCAAAGTGGAAGAGAACGTGCTGTTGATGACGGCGACCGATCTCGAAGTCGAACTGATTAGCCGCGTGACTCTTGAAGGTGAGTGCGAAGCAGGAAGCATCACTGTCCCTGCGCGTAAATTTTTAGATATTTGTCGCGGCTTGCCCGATAGCGCCGTGATCACTGTGGTATTGGAAGGCGATCGCATTCAGATGCGTTCTGGCCGTAGCCGTTTCTCTTTGGCAACCTTACCTGCCAGTGACTTTCCTAATATTGAAGATTGGCAAAGTGAAGTGGAAGTGTCGCTCACTCAGGCAGAACTGCGCAGTTTAATTGAGAAAACCCAGTTTTCGATGGCTAACCAAGATGTGCGTTATTACCTGAACGGTATGCTATTTGAAATCGACGGTTCAACCTTGCGCTCTGTGGCAACCGATGGACACCGTATGGCGGTTTCGCAAACGGCACTCAGCGCGGATTTTGCCAATAAACAGATCATCGTGCCGCGTAAAGGGGTACAGGAACTGGTCAAGTTACTTGATGCGCCAGAACAGCCGGTTGTGCTGCAAATTGGTAGCTCAAATTTGCGCGCCCAAGTGAATAACTTCATCTTCACTTCTAAGCTGGTTGATGGCCGCTTCCCTGATTATCGCCGCGTTATGCCGCAGCAAACGACCAAAACCTTAGAAACGGACTGTGATGAGTTACGTCAGGCATTTTCTCGTGCCGCGATTCTCTCAAATGAAAAGTTTCGCGGGGTACGGGTTAATCTTGCGGATAATGAAATGCGCATTACCGCCAACAACCCAGAGCAAGAAGAAGCGGAAGAGTTGTTGGATGTCACCTTTGAAGGCGACGCTATCGAAATCGGTTTTAACGTCAGCTATGTGCTCGATGTACTGAATACATTACGTTGTGAACAGGTTCGTGTATCGATGTCTGACGCCAACGCCAGCGCGCTGATTGAAAATCGCGATGACGACAGCGCGATGTATGTCGTCATGCCGATCCGACTTTAAGTTTGCGCAATGCCGCTGACTCGTTTAATCGTCCAACAATTTCGTAATATTAAAGCCTGTGATATCCCATTATCATCAGGCTTTAACTTTCTTATTGGCCCTAATGGCAGCGGCAAAACCAGTGTACTGGAAGCGATTTACCTGCTGGGTCATGGTCGCTCGTTCAAAAGCGCCTTAACCGGACGCGTCATACAAAATGAGTGTCAGGAGCTGTTTGTGCATGGGCGTTTTTTGACCTCGGATCAATTTGAGCTACCGATTGGCATTAATAAGCAGCGTGACGGTTCAACAGAGGTTAAAATAGGCGGTCAATCTGGGCAAAAACTGGCGCAACTGGCACAAGTTTTACCTTTGCAATTGATTCATCCGGAAGGGTTTGATCTGCTCACCGATGGACCAAAACAACGACGTGCATTTATTGATTGGGGGGTATTTCATAGTGAACCTGCCTTTTATGATGCATGGGGGCGTTTTAAGCGCCTCAATAAGCAGCGCAATGCGTTGTTAAAAACGGCAACCCATTATCGTGAACTCAGTTATTGGGATCAGGAGATGGCGCGCTTGGCTGAACAAATCGATGCATGGCGCACACATTATGTGACGCAAATGAAGTGTGTTGCCGAGGCGTTGTGTCGCAGTTTTTTGCCAGAATTTGATGTGCAAATGAAGTATTATCGTGGTTGGGAAAAAGAGACGCCCTATCAACAAATCCTCGAGAAAAACTTCGAACGCGATCAATCGCTAGGCTACACATTCAGTGGCCCGAATAAAGCGGATTTAAAAATAAAGGTCAATGGAACACCGGTTGAAGATGTTCTATCACGCGGTCAGCTTAAATTAATGGTGTGTGCACTGCGCGTCGCACAAGGACAACACTTAACCGAGCTGACAGGTAAGCAATGCATCTATTTAATTGATGACTTTGCTTCCGAATTAGATAGCCATCGTCGTAAGCGTTTAGCGGATTGCTTAAAATCGACGGGGGCACAAGTTTTTGTAAGTTCTATTACGCAAGGCCAAGTTGCAGACATGATTGAGTCAAACAGCAAGATGTTTCATGTGGAACATGGCACAATAGAGCACGGATAAAATAGTGAGAGAGTAACTCATGTCGAATAATTACGATTCATCGAGTATTAAGGTACTGAAGGGTCTGGACGCGGTTCGTAAACGTCCAGGAATGTACATCGGCGACACGGATGATGGCACCGGTCTGCACCACATGGTTTTTGAGGTGGTGGATAACTCAATTGATGAAGCGTTGGCAGGTCACTGTAAAGACATCGTAGTGACTATTCACGAAGACAATTCAGTTTCAGTTAGCGATGATGGCCGTGGTATTCCTACCGACCTTCACGAAGAAGAACAAGTTTCTGCCGCGGAAGTTATTATGACGGTTCTGCATGCGGGCGGTAAATTTGATGATAACTCATACAAGGTTTCGGGTGGTCTGCACGGCGTCGGTGTGTCCGTTGTCAACGCGCTGTCTGAAAAAGTGCTACTGACTATCTACCGTAACGGCGCTATTCACACACAAACTTATTGTCACGGTGTGCCACAAGCGCCGTTGGCTGTGGTGGGTGAAACCGATAAAACCGGGACAACCCTGCGTTTTTGGCCAAGTGCTGAAACCTTTACCAACATTGAATTCCATTACGATATTTTAGCTAAGCGTCTGCGTGAGCTCTCTTTCCTAAACTCTGGTGTATCCATCAAACTGTTTGATGAACGCGAAGAAGACAAAAAAGACCACTTCAGATATGAAGGTGGTATTAAAGCGTTTGTTGGCCATTTAAACCGCAATAAAACGCCGATCCATGAAAAAGTATTCCATTTCAGCTCTGAGCGTGACGATGGGATTACCGTGGAAGTGGCGATGCAGTGGAACGATGGTTTCCAAGAAAACATTTACTGCTTTACCAACAATATTCCTCAACGTGATGGTGGTGCCCACTTAGCGGGTTTCCGTGGGGCGTTAACTCGTACCCTAAACACCTTCATGGATAAAGAAGGCTTCTCGAAAAAAGCGCAAGCGGCGACCTCGGGTGATGATGCTCGTGAAGGCTTAACCGCGGTGGTTTCAGTGAAAGTGCCGGATCCTAAGTTCTCTAGCCAAACTAAAGATAAATTGGTTTCATCCGAGGTGAAATCTGCGGTTGAGTCGGCAATGGGTGAGAAATTGGCGGAGTTTTTGGCTGAAAACCCAAGTGAAGCCAAAATGGTCTGTTCAAAAATCATTGATGCGGCTCGTGCTCGTGAAGCGGCGCGTAAAGCGCGTGAAATGACACGTCGTAAAGGTGCGTTAGATCTTGCTGGTTTGCCAGGTAAACTCGCCGATTGCCAAGAAAAAGATCCTGCACTATCTGAACTGTACATAGTGGAAGGGGACTCTGCTGGCGGTTCTGCCAAGCAGGGACGTAACCGTAAAAACCAAGCGATTTTGCCGCTGAAAGGTAAAATTCTTAACGTTGAAAAAGCTCGTTTCGACAAAATGCTTTCTTCGCAAGAAGTCGCAACGCTTATCACCGCATTAGGCTGTGGCATTGGCCGTGATGAATATAACCCAGACAAACTGCGTTATCACAACATCATCATCATGACCGATGCGGACGTCGACGGTTCGCACATCCGTACGCTACTGTTGACCTTCTTCTATCGTCAAATGCCTGAGCTGATTGAGCGTGGCTACATCTACATTGCTCAACCGCCTTTGTATAAAGTGAAAAAAGGCAAGCAAGAGCAGTACATCAAAGATGAAGATGCGATGAACCAATACCAAGTTGCTTTAGCATTGGATGGTGCCTCATTGCATGTTAACCCTCAAGCGCCAGCATTAGCAGGTGAAGCGTTAGAAACCTTGGTTAAGCAATACAATGTCGCCATTAAGCTGGTGGAGCGTATGAGCCGCCGCTACCCTTACGCCTTGATCCATGAATTCATCTATATGCCGCGTATCATTGTTGATCAATGCGCTGATTCTGCAGTAGTAGAAGCGTGGGGCAAACAGCTGGTGGAGCAGTTAAATGCGAAAGAAGTTGGCGCAAGCCAATACAGCATTGAAACTGAGCACAATGCGGAGCTTGGTATTTATCAGCCTAAGATTGTAGTGCGCACTCATGGTGTAACGCACCAACATCTATTAAGTGCTGATTTGCTCAATTCGAAAGAGTACAGCAAGCTGGCGGACCTTTCTGAAGCACTTTATGGCTTAGTTGAAGAAGGGGCTTACATTCAACGTGGTGAGCGTATTCAACCTGTCGATAACTTTGTTGATGCGTTGAACTGGTTAATTAAAGAGTCTCGTCGTGGCCTAAGCCTGCAACGCTACAAAGGTCTAGGTGAAATGAACCCAGATCAGTTGTGGGAAACGACGATGGATCCTGAATCTCGCCGTATGCTGCAAGTCACGATTGAAGATGCTGTTGGTGCTGATGAACTGTTTACCACCTTGATGGGTGATCAAGTTGAGCCGCGTCGCGCATTCATCGAAGAGAACGCCTTAAAAGTTGCCAACCTCGATGTCTAAGCCGTTGTTATAAAACAAATCCCAAAAAACACCGTTTCGCAAGAGCGGTGTTTTTTTATGGTCAATACAAAGTCACCCCACGTGGGAGCAACCATTTTTAGCATCAACACTTTCTACTTATCTTAGGTTGTCTTCAAGGATAAAAGCTCATAAACGTTTTTTT